>JAQSXN010000013.1 GCA_029256665.1 Paenibacillus sp. | reverse complement strand
GGGTCGCCACCGACTATTTCGGCGTCCGCGTGTACACGGATCAACGGATCGGCGAGACGCAAGAGACGGCAAGCGGCGCGAACGCGTCGGCTGCATGGAGCGGCTTGGCAAGCAACGCAAGCTACGAGTGGTATGCCGTGGCGCAGGACGAGCATGAGGGCTATACGCGTTCCGACATTTGGCGCTTCTACACGGGCAAAGCCCCTGGGGAGCCTGAAACCGTTCCGGGCGGCGGCGGCACGGTACCGGGCGGCAACGATGTGAAAGACGGCACGGTTAGCGTGAAGCCTGGCGCGAACGGAAGTTTCTCGGTTACGGAGGCGGATGTTAACGAGGCCATTAATGGCGCTACGGACAATTATGTGGATATAGCGCTGCAAGCGGGCGCGTCCACCGAAGGCGAGCTTCGGCTGGAGCTGCCGGCATCGGCGATCAAGGCATTGCAAGAGAGCGGCAAAACGCTGCGCGTCATTGCGCCGGGCGTAACGATCGAGTATCCGAAAGACTCGCTTCCGGCTCACGCTGGCGAGGGACAAGGCAAGCTAGTCTTTACGATGGACACCGAAGGCAATAATGCGGCGAACGATGCGGTCGCGGACGCGGCCAACCGGGATTCCGCGCTGCATGGCACCGGCATCGTATACGAGCTTGGGCTGTCTTACGTCGAAAGTAACGGCGAGTCGACGCCGATACGCGAATTCGGCGAAGAGGTTGCCGTAACGCGAACATTGACGACGGAAGAGCTGGAAGGTCTGGACAAAGATTATGCGGGCGTCTACTACTTGAACGGCGAAGAAGCCGTCTATATGGGCGGAGCTTTCGACGGCAACATCGTGACGTTCAAGACGACGCATTTCTCGAGCTACGCGGTCATGGAATATCGCAAGCCGTTCGCCGACATGAATGGTCACTGGGCGAAGGACTTCGTCGGCAAGCTGGCCGCGCGGCACGCGATTACGGGTATCGACGGAACGAGGTACGTTCCGGATCGCGACGTGACTCGCGCGGATTTCGCAGTCATCGCGGTGAAGGCGCTAGGGTTCCTGGGGCTGGATGCAAGCTCCTCCAAATTCGCCGACGTTGCCGCGGATAAGTACTACGCGGCTTACGTGGACAAAGCGCGGGAGCTGGGATTGGTCGCGGGGTATAACGGACAATTCCGTCCGGAAGACACGATTACCCGCGAAGAAGCGGCAGTCATTCTGATGAGGGTGTACGCCTACCAGAACGATGGAGAAACAGCGGCCGGGGGAGACTCGGCGTTCGCCGATATCGCCGAGGCGTCGGAGTGGGCGCGCCAAGCGATCGAAGACGCGAAGGAGCTCGGACTCGTGAACGGAAAGGGCCAAGGGCTGTTCGATCCGCACGCGGACGTAACAAGAGCCGAAATTGCCAAGATGATTTGGCTGGCGATTCAATAATAGAAGAAGGGACTGTTCTCGCGGCCGCGTGCTTGATGGCCTTGGGAGCAGTCCCTCTTTTCATCGCCTAAAGTTCCAGCCGAATACCTTGACGTGGACCAGCAGCTTGGTCAACCAATGCGTCAGCGCGTAGACGATAATGAACACGAAGATCAGCGGGCGGAAAATAATCGCGATGGCAAGCCAGGTAACGAGGATTTGCCACGGCTTCATCCGCTTGAACAGCTTGAACGGAGCGAGCAGAACGCGGTACATCTTATAGCTCTTCTGCAGGCCGTCCATATAGGCGTCGCGGATCTGCTTGTCGTTCGGGTCGATCCGGATCGCTTCCTTGAGCATGTTCAAGTTCTCTTCGTAATCGCCCCGCTGCTCGGCGGACCAGGCGAGGATGAGGAACGTGGAATCCGACTCCACGTTCAGCTTCAGCGCTTCCCGCGCATGCTGGCGCGATGCCGCGTGGTTGCCGAGCAGCGCCTCCGCGTAGGACAAGCTGGCCATATAAGCCGCGTTGTTCGGACTCATCTCCAGCGCGGTCTCGATGAGCGCCTTGGCTTCCGCGTAGCGGCCGCGCTTCATCGTAATATTGGCGCGGATAAAATAATAATGCGGCTCGTACGGATCGACGCGCATCCCTTCCGCGGCGGATTCCAGCGCCTTGTCCAGCTTGCCGCCGTCGTGATAGGCGTTGGTGCGCACGAGCCAGGCCAGCGCGTTATCGGGATCGCGCCTCAGCGCTTCGCCGGTCCAGTGGAGAGCGGCGTCGTAATTTTCCGTGTGGACGTGGACAAGCGCGAGCAGCGCGTATGCATGCGCGTCTTCGGGTTCGTCGCGGAGCAGCGCTTCCGCCTCCGCGGCCGCTTCCTTGTACCGCCTCCAGCCGATGAGACGGCCAACCTTATCGTACCTTACGGCGGTATCTTCGTTGATGGACATGGGAGGCCCCATCCTTTCTGCGCGAGCCGTGTTATGCCTTAAGTCCGGTCGCCTTTATATAATCCAGCACGATCTGATAGTCCTGATTGACGTCGCTGAACGTCGCGTAGTTCTTGGCGGTGGCGAACCATTCCAACGTGGTCGCCTTTCGGCTCTTGGCGGATCGTTTGAGATCATCCTGCGTAATCGGTTCCAGATTGCCGGATTCCAGCATGCGCTCCATCGCCGACTCCACGGCATCCTTGACGATCTGCTCCAGATCGGCCCCGGAGTAATGTTTGGTCTCGCGCGCGATGCGGGCCAAATCGAGTTTGTCCGTCGGCTTGTCGGCCAGCTTGAGCTCCAGAATCTTCCCGCGTTCCTGCTCCTCCGGCGGCGGGACGAAGATCAGGTGGTTGAAGCGTCCCGGGCGGCGCAGCGCGGAGTCGAGGTACCACGGCGTATTGGTCGCTCCGATGACAAAGATTTGTTCATTCTGCTCGCGGATGCCGTCAAGCTCCAAGAGCAACTGGTTGACGAGCATGCGGTCATGATGCTGGCGCATCTGATTGCGGCTGCCGCCCATCGCGTCCAGCTCGTCGATAAAGATGACGCATGGCTTGTGCTCGCGCGCCTTTTCGAAGATATCGTGCAGGTTGTTCTCGCTCTGGCCCGCCCACATGGACAGAATCGCCTGAAGCTCGATATGGATAAAGTTCGCGTCGATCTCTCCCGCGACGGCGCGCGCGAGGAACGTCTTGCCGCAGCCCGGAGGGCCGAACAACAGCAGACTTCCGCCGGCTTCGCGGCCGTAGGCCTTGAACAGCTCCGGCTGCTTGAGCGGGAGTATAAAGTTAAGCCTGATTTTCTTCTTTACCTCGTCCAGCCCCGCGACGTCGTCGAATGTTTCCTGCGGCTTCTCGGATTCTACCAAGTCCTTGCCGTTGCTATCAAATCGCAGCATCCTCAGCTTGCCCCGCCTGCGCGCGGCAAGTTCGTCCTGATCATTGTGGTCAGTCAAGCCGGATTCACCCTTTCTGCGTGTCTATGTGGCTCTATCATACCAAATTTCGCAGGGAACCGTTGGGAAATTTAGCGCGGAAACGATCGGAAAACGCGAAGCGGCCTTGGTCCGGCAGTCCGGTAACAAGCGGGGGCACGTCCAGCTAGCCAAGGTGAAACGGCTGACACCGTCCTCTGGCGGTACAGCGCGTTTCATTCCGAGAAATATAGAGAAAGCAAGGCGAAATCATTTACTTTCCTATATTTGCAAAAAAAACGCTCATCCCTCAACCTGGCTAGGCAACGCCGGGATAAAGGGATAAGCGTACGCGTGTTGCACGGGATCGGTTAAGCCGGGATAACCTCCGAAGACGGCCCGTTCAAGCTCGTTCAGCTCGTCTAGACCGCCAGCGACTCGTCTTCGGCGGCGGCAAGAGACTCCCTCTCCTCGCGGCATAAGCGCAGGAATTCTCGCATAAAGCCGGGCAGATCCGGCCAGGCGTGGCCGCTTACGAGCTTGCCGTCGGTATGAAGCGTCTCCTTGGCGTACAGCGCGCCAAGCCGCTCGATATCCGGCCGGGTGGCCGTGTAGCAGGTCATCGTGCGGCCTTGGAAGTAGCCGGAGTCCGGCAGCGCGAGAAACACTTGCGCGCCGTGGCAGATCGCGCCGACCGGCTTGTCCGCATCGAGGAAGTGCTGAACGATGCGCGGAATTTCGGCGTTCAGCCGAATATATTCGGGCGCTCTGCCGCCCGGAATGATCAGTCCCAAGTATTCGGCGGGATCGACGTCGGCGAAGCCGATATGGGAAGTCAGCGCGTGCGCCGGCTTCTCGGTATAAGTGTCCCAGCCGTCAATGAAATCGTGGACGACGGTGTGGAGCACCTTTTGGACGGGGGAGGCGATAACGGCTTCGTATCCTTCTTCCAGCAGACGATAATAAGGATAATACACTTCCAGCACTTCCGCTCCGTCACCGGTCAAGATTAACACTTTGTTAGGCATGGGCTCACTCCTTCGGATTATGGGTAGATGTAGTTCTATTATCGGATAGGTTGCGCTTATGTGTAAATAAATCCCAAGTCATAAGACTATCGATCCGTCCCTTGCCGATTTCCGTCGAATAGGGGATTTTGAGCAGATGGGCGATCGGCGTGCCGCGAATGACAGTCGTAATTCGTATCTTTAGCACTCGTTGGTAAATATACGAATTTGGTATAATATGAGGCGCAAGCGTATATAGTAGGTTTCGATTTCAATCTTGCCCGAGGAGGACGCATGAGATGATTGCATTGACGGAAGCGTTCGTGGATTCGCTCGCCCCCAATCTGGCCGCGGCCAAGAACGGACGCGATCTGGTGAAGAAAAACAAGCTGTCGAGCCTGCATCGTTCGCAGGGCGGCGAGCTGCTCTTCGGAGAGTGCGCGGGGAGCGGCAGCTCCGGTTATCAATGTTCGGCCGACTTTGTCGTGCCGGATAAGCCGGTGTTTCGTTGCAGCTGTCCCAGCAGGCAGTTTCCTTGCAAGCATGGCCTGGGACTCTTGTACGCCTATACGGGCGGACGTGAGTTTACCGTGGCGGAGGTGCCGGCCGATCTGGAGGCTAAACGCGAGAAGGCGGAGCAGCGTCAGGTTCAGAAGGCGAAGGTCGAAGCCGAGGGAGACTCCGCCGAAGCGGCCAAGCCGAGAAAGGTAAACAAGTCCGCCCTGGCCAAAAAAATCGCGTCGCAACTGGAAGGGCTGGCGCTGCTGGAGAAGCTGGCGTATTCGCTGATCCGGGGCGGTCTGACGACGATCGACGCCAAAGGAATCAAGCAAATCGGCGAGCACGTGACGCAGCTTGGCAATCATTTTTTGCCCGGGGGACAGAACGAGCTTCGGAGACTAGCGCTGCTTCTTAAGGAAGCCGGGGAACGGGAATCGTCTTATGCGGATGCGGTGGAGCAGCTTGCGCTGATTCACGCGATGATTCGCAAGGGCCGGCCGTATCTAAGCGCCAAACAAGCCGATCCCGACCTTACGCCGGATACCGAATCGGCGATCGAGGAGTGGCTTGGACATGCTTGGCAGCTTGCGGAGCTCCAGGAGCACGGCCTTGTCGAGTTTGACCGGGAGCTGGTGCAGCTCTCCTTTATCAGCTACGACGACGAGGCGAGGCAGGAGTACGTCGACGCCGGCTACTGGCTGGATACGGGCACGGGCGAGATATTTCGCACGATGCATTACAGGCCGTACAAGGCCGCCAAACATATAAAAGAAGAGGACAGCTTCTTCGAAGCCGCCTCTGTAAGCAAGCTGTATGCATACCCCGGCACGATGAACCGACGAGTCCGCTTTGACGGGATGACGCCGTCGCCGGTGAACGAGGGGCATCTGGCAAAGGCGCTCGAGATTGCGGAGCCGTCCCTGGCCGAGGCTGTTAAACGGGTCAAGAATGAGCTTAAAAACCCGCTCGGCAACAAGCAGCCCGTTTTATTGCTAGGCGTGGAGCAGGTGCGCGAAACGTCATCGGGCGAGCTCGTCCTTGTCGATCGCGGCGGACAGATGCTGCAGCTTGGCGACGTGCCCCGGTTCGGCCGCGGAACGACGAGCTTGCTGCGCCTGTTGCCGCGGGAGCGGCTGGAAGGGGCGGCCATGCTGCTTATGTTTCACCATCTGCCCCATACGGGGCGTCTTATCGCGCAGCCATTATCCATCATTCAATCTTCGCAAATCATTCGACTCTGGTATTAGGGGGGATGCAGATGAGCACGACTTTATTGCGGGAGCTTCGGGAGGAGCTTAACCGATTATATATGGCGGGCAGCGATCTGGCCGCCGGAGACTTCAGGCTTAAGCGACTCGTGCCTACGTTCAAACAGCTCGGCGAGCGGGCGCCCGTCTTCAAGCGGCTAGGCGAAGGCGTCGAGGGACTCATCGAGCCGGTTGCCGGCGACGATCGCTCCTCCGCGGAGCGGCTGCAGGAGCTGACGCTGCTGCTGAGCTCGGTGCTGCACACGCAAGGACAGACGGCGCCGGAGGACGAGGTGCGCGATCTTGACGGCACGCCGGTCGATCTGCCGACCGCCTTCTCCAGCCGGCGGTTGACCGAGGTGCAGGATGCGCTCGAAAGCTCGGGCGGCGGGCGCCAAGAGATTATCGTGCAGGCTTATCAAGACGGATTGTTCCGCGATCTGCGGCTCGTCTTGCCGGCCATCGGCGCTCTGAACGATCCGTACGCCGAGATCGCCGATTACGTGAAGGAGCACGTGCTGCCGTCTTATGGTCCGCAGCTGCTCCCGCTGCTTAAGGCGCGGATCGACATCATAGGCGGACGTCCCGACGCTCGCGCGGTAGAGGTTGTCGGCAAGGTCGGCGGCGATGAGGAGCTGGGGTACATCAGGCAAGCGGCAGCAGAGGGCTCGGAGACGGTGCGCATCAGCGCGATCGGCTGCTTGGCCGGGCATGCCGCGTACGAGAACGATCTCCTGGAGTGGTCGGCGGATGGCAAAAAAGCGATTCGGGCAGCGGCATACGCCGCGCTCGCGGAGAGCGACGGCGAGCGGGCGCAGGCGCGGCTGCACGCGGCGTTCGCGGGCAAGGACCGCGACGTGGCGGCCGAGGTGCTGTCGCGCAGAGAGCGCAGCCCGCTGACGGCCCGGCTCGCGCGCGATGCGAGCGAGGCTTTGGCCGAGGCCGGCGGCTTGGCCGGCGACAAGGAGAAGCTCGCCAAGATTTGGGGGCGGCTGGAGGCGTATTTGGACGCGCTGGGGGGCAAGTCCGCTCCGGAGCTGGATGTCTTCTTCGACCAGGTGCTTGGCGAAGGTGCTTTCTATCACGGGCTGGGTTGGACTCGGATGGTGCACGATGCCGCGCGACATGCCTCGGGACAGCCGGACGAACGCGTTCTGGAGCGACTGCTTAAGCTCGAGCGCAGCCACGCCGGCTACTTGTCCTATGCCTTCCGCATGTCGCGGATTCTGCGGACGCCGGAAGATGTGTTTTCGCATTATTCGGGTTACGTCAAAGGCTCGTACAAGGACGCGCTCGTGCAGGAGCTGGAGCGAGCGCTCATCCAGTCGTCGTCCCGCATGTATCCGAGGATATGGGGAGAAGGCGAGGAGTATGGCCGTGAGGTGCGGATTCCGTCGCAAGGCGAGCTGGACGTCCATTGGGACCCGCGTTGGCTGGACTGGGCGATTCGCGCGGATGCCGCGTTGGTCGCTGGGGTAATGTCGCGGCCAAGCAACTCCGAAAGCAAGGAAGCCTCGGTTTATCTGATGGAGAAGTTCCGGAAGTCGATGTCCGAGAGCGAAGAGAGCTTCATTGTTTTATGGGAAGGACTGGACAGGGTCGGCGTTAGCGAGGAAGAGAGGCGGGAAGCGATCGTAGCCATGCTGGAGTCGAAGCAGAGGGGATTGTACCGGTTCGACTACGAGATGTTTCGCCAACTGACGCTGCTGCCTGCTTCCTACCGCGACAGGCTTACCGCGTTAAAGGGACGTTATCGCTATACTTCGGCAGAGCAATTGCAATATATAATCGATATGATGAGCGAGGTGCAAGCATGATGGAAGCGTTGCAGGATGTGCTCCGCCTGCCGGCGGAACGGTTGTTTCACGAGGAGCTCGAAGCGCTGCGGGCGGCGGATACGGGCAAGGTGCCGGCGGGCTGGCAGCTGTCGCCCCGCTCGGTGCTGACGTTTATTACCGGGGGAGAAGCGGGAGGTCGCTCGATTACGCCCAAATATATCGGCAACAAGCGGCTGGTGGAGATGGCGATCGCGACGCTCGTCACCGACCGCGCGCTGCTGTTAATCGGAGAGCCGGGCACGGCCAAGTCCTGGCTGTCCGAGAATTTGGCTGCGGCCATCTACGGCAATTCGGGCCTCGTCGTCCAGGGCACGGCGGGCACGACGGAGGAGCAGGTGCGCTACTCCTGGAACTACGCGATGCTGCTGGCGAACGGACCGACGCCGGAAGCGCTCGTGCAGAGCCCGATCATGCGGGCCATGGAGGGGGGCGGCATCGCGCGCTTCGAGGAAATATCCCGCTGCGCGTCGGAGGTGCAGGATGCGCTGATCTCCATCTTGTCGGAGAAGACGATCTCCGTCGCGGAGCTGGGCAAGGAGATGAACGCGCGCAAAGGGTTCTCGATCATCGCGACGGCCAACACGCGCGACCGCGGCGTCAACGAAATGTCCGCCGCCCTCAAGCGCCGCTTTAACATTATCGTGCTGCCGGCGCCGCCGGATCTGGAGACTGAGGTGGAGATCGTGCGGAAGCGGGTGGGCGAAATCGCCGCGCAATACGATCTGCAGGCTGCGGCTCCCGCGGAGGAGGCGCTGGTCAAGGTCGTGACGATCTTCCGGGAGCTCCGCGGCGGGATGTCGCTGGATCGCAAGGAGAAGATCAAGTCGCCCGGCGGCGCGATCTCGACCGCTGAAGCGATCTCCCTGCTTACGGGCAGCATGGCGCTTGCGGCAAGCTTCGGCGACGGCGAGCTGCGCGACGCCGACCTGGCGGCAGGGCTGCAAGGGGCGGTCGTCAAGGACGACGAGAAGGATCGACTCGTATGGAAGGAATATCTCGACAACGTCATGAAGAAGCGCGGCGAAGAGTGGCGCGGGCTGTACACGGCCTGCAAGGAGCTTAATTCATGAGCGGAGCGTCCGCCTTGGGTGTATCGACCGCCTCGGGCGTACATATCTTTGGCGTTCGGCATCTTTCTCCCGCGGGCGCGTGGCACTTGCGGCGGTATCTGGACGACATACGGCCTACGGCCGTATTGATCGAAGGCCCCGCGGACGCCGATGAGGAAATCCGGCATCTCGTCCATCCGGCTACGAAGCCGCCGGTCGCGATTCTTGCCTATACCGAGGAAATCCCGGTGCGCACAGTATTGTGGCCGTTCGCCGCTTATTCGCCGGAATACGAAGCGCTGCGCTGGGCATCGGCCCATAGCGCGCATGCTTCCTTTATCGATCTGCCGTCGCGGATCGTTCTGGCGCTGCAGGAGAAGCGCGGCGACGGGCGGATGGAGCCGGGGGCGGCGGGGGAAGCCGATTCCCAGGATACTCCGGTTACGAAGGAGGCTTTCCTGTACGACCGAATCGCTTCCCTTGCGGGGGAGCCGGACTACGACACGTATTGGGAGAGGCACTACGAGCATAATCTGTCTCCGAGGGCGTATCGCGAAGCGATTCTGTCGTTCTCCGCGTCGTTGCGGGAGATGTCGATCGGCGAGGAGCGGTTGCGGTCGGCCGGGGAGTTCGCGTATAACGCGGTGCGGGAAAGCTTCATGAAGCGCCGCGTCGCGGAAGCGATCCAGCAGGGGCACGCGCCGGGCGGCATTGTCGTCGTATGCGGCGCCTATCACGCGTCCGCGCTGGATACGCTGGACGGCGCCATGTCCGACGAGGAGCTGGCTTTGTTACCATCCTTGGCGGCGCGCCGGACGATGATGCCCTACTCGTATTACAGATTGTCTTCGCTATCGGGTTACGGGGCAGGCAATAAGGCTCCGGGTTACTACGAGCGGATGTGGGCGTGCATGCAGTCGGGCAAGCTGGCTGAGCTGCCGCATTATTATATGTCCTCCGTCGCGCGCAGCCTGCGCGAGTCGGGAACGCACCGTTCCACGGCCGAAGTGATCGAAGCGGTCCGGATGGCGGAGTCGCTGGCGGCGCTGCACGAGGGCGGGCAGCCGACGCTCCTTGATCTGCACGATGCCGCGCGCACGCTGCTGGGACGGGGCGAGCTCTCCGTCGTAGCCGAGCCGCTGGCCGCTCTCGATGTCGGGACCGGCATCGGATCGCTTGCCGAAGGCGTCAGCCAGACGCCGGTGCAGGACGATCTTAACCGGCAGCTTAAGCGTCTCAAGCTGGAGAAATACCGGACGGCGGTCGCCCAGGATCTTGCGCTCGACCTGCGCGAGAATCGGCGCGTGAAGACGGAGGAAGCGGCGTTCCTGGACTTGCATCGCTCGTTCTTCCTGCACAGGCTGGCGCTCGCAGGCATTTCGCTCGCCCAGTGGAAGCCGAGCGGGCAGCAAGGGGCGAACTGGGCGGAGCATTGGGTGCTGCAATGGACGCCGGAAGCCGAAATTCAAGCGGTGGAGGCGACGCTGCTAGGCGAGACGATCGAGATTGCCGCGGCCTATACGCTAGGTCAAAAACTGGCTGCTTGCTCCAGCATCGCCGAAGCGTCCGCGCTGATCCAGGTCGCGTGCATGTGCGGTATGGCGTCGCAGCTGGAAGCCAGCACGACGGCGCTTCAACGGCTAGCGGCAGACAGCCGGGACGTGGTGCAGCTGGCGGAGGCCGTGCGGCAACTAGCTGTCATTGTCTCGTACGGCGACGTTAGGAAGCTGGATACCGCGCCGTTAGTGCCGCTGATGGAAAAGCTGTTCTTGCGCGCCTGCCTGTTCCTGCTGGAGGCCAGCGGCTGCAACGATGAAGCCGCCACCGAGATGATCACGGCGATGAACAGCTTGAACGGCGTTGCGCAGGAGCATGGCGAGAGCGTCGACGAAGCGTTGTGGGTGCGCCAGCTGGAGGAGCTGTCCGGCCGGGACGATCGCAATCCGCGGTTGTCGGGCTTCGCCTGCGCGATTCTAATGGAGCGGGGCATCTTGTCGGCTGCCGACTGCGAGGGAGAAGTGTCGCGGCGCTTGTCGCCGGGCGTGCCCGCCGAGCTGGGCGCGGGCTGGTTCGAGGGGCTCGCGCAGCGCAACCGCTACGCGCTCGTATCGCGTATCAGCCTGTGGGAGCAGCTGAACAACTATATGGCGGGCCTGGAGCGGGAGCAATTCGCGCGGGCGCTGGTGTTTCTGCGGCGAGCTTTCAGCGTGTTCTCGCAGCGCGAGAAGGTCATGGTGGCCGAAGTGCTGGGGGAGCTGTGGGGCGTCGGCGCGGAGCAAGCGGCGGAGCTTCTCGGCGGAGAACTCAGCGAGCAGCAAACCAAGCAAATCGAGGAGCTGAACGAATTTGACTTTGAGGACTTTTGACTTATGAGCGCCGAATTCGATCAAGAGCTGTGGTCGCGATGGCGTCTCGTGCTGGGCAAGGCCGCGGAGGAGCAGCTGGCCCAAAGCGGCGGCGGGGCGGCGGCCGTTCTTACGCTAACCGATGACGAGCGGATCATGGACGAAGCGCTCGCGGCGATCTACGACGATACCGGCGGCGCAGAGTCGGGCAATGCCGGCGCGGCGGGTTTGGGCTCGGGCGGGCGGAGCGCGGGCTCGGGCAAGTCGGCGCCAAGGTTGGCGAAATGGCTGGGCGACGTGCGCAGTCTGTTCCCGGAGGATGTCGTGTCGATCATTCAGAATGATGCCATGGAACGCCGCGGCTGGAAACAGCTGCTGTTCGAGCCGGAGCTCCTGGCCACGGTCAAGCCGGATATCGGGCTGGTCGGCACGTTGATGTCGCTGAAGGGCAAGATTCCCGAGAAAACCAAGGAGACGGCGAGGCTGCTCGTGCAGGCGGTGGTCGACGACTTGAAGAAGCGGCTGGATACCGACATCAGGCGGGCGGTGACGGGCGCTCTTAATCGCAGGCAGCATTCCCCGCTGCCATCGCTGTCCGGCATAGACTGGAAGCGGACCATTCAGCGCAACCTGAAGCATTACAGCGCGGAACGGCGGCAGATCATTCCGGAGAAATTTTATTATTTCGACCGGGCCCGCCGCAGCAAGGAATGGACGATTATCGTCGATATCGACCAGAGCGGCTCCATGGCCGATTCCGTCATCTGGGCTTCCGTCGTAGGCTCCATCTTCGCCAGCATGCCGGCGCTGGACACCCGCGTCGTGGCGTTCGACACGCAGGTCGTGGACTTGACGGAGCAATGCGCGAACGATCCCGTGGATATGCTGTTCGGCATCCAGCTCGGCGGCGGCACGGATATTCACAAGTCGGTGCAGTATTGCGAGCAGTTTATTACGGAGCCCAAGAAGACGCTGTTTATTCTTATCTCCGACTTGCTAGAGGGCGGAAGCCAAGCCGGTCTCATTCGCCGGATGCGCGAAATGCGCGAGGCGGGGGTGCGCACCATCTGCCTCCTGGCATTGTCGGATCAAGGGCAGCCCTATTACGACGAGGGCGTGGCCAAACAGTTCGCGCGGGACGGCACGCCATCCTTCGCCTGCACCCCGGCCATGCTGCCGGCGCTGGTTGAGGGCGCGCTTAAGGGGCATGACCTGCCCGCGCTGGCGGAGAAGCTGACGGGCGGCATGAAGCCGTTGTAATTGCGGAAATAGTGGGAGTAGGCCTATTCTTTGAGGGTCGATGCGGGCCATTTGCCGCCGCATTCCATTCCAGCGAATCGGGCCGGGATGGAATGCGCCGCGCTGCGTTGAGTTGCACCGCCACACACGTAGCACCACTGCACACGCCGACCACCGCACATGCAGCACCGCCAAACACGCCGCACCGCGGCATACGTATCTAACGAGAATATTGTAGTATAAATTTATACTACATTTGATGGACCACACGCCGAATGTGGTCATTGTAGTCGAAATTTATATTACATTTGATGGTCCATACGCCGAATGGGGTCATTGTAGTCGAAATTTATATTACATTTGATGGTCCATGCGCCGAATGGGGTTATTGTAGTCGAAATTTCTACTACATTCACCGGTGCACGCATCTAACGAAATTGGTCTAGGATGGACGCTCGTGGTACCTATCCATGACGAAGATCGGATAGCTGGGCGGCTTGCCCTATGTCATTTATAGCTAGACGCGCAAGGGCCGGTCGCCATTGACCGGCTCTTCAGTTTGATGACCGCAGTCATCGTTAGGAGTTCTTCCGATTCAGGTGTCAACGTCCGTGTGTATGCTATAATAGTGGCAATTGTTGGCGTCCGTGCAAGGCGCGGGCGGGAAATACGCCATGGCAAGCCCTTCTTTTTTCGACTCTAGCTAAGTTTATCTCTTCCAAAATAGGCAAAGCTGATAGAAAAGGCTTTTTGCGAAATTCGCTCAGGCGGACTATGGAGGGATATGGGATGAAACAGATTTTGTTGATTACGGATGGTTGCTCCAACGTAGGGATGAGTCCGGTCGTGGCGGCGGCCCATGCCAAGTCGGAAGGCATCGCGGTCAACGTCGTAGGCGTGCTCGATCACGGGGATGTCGGCGAGCTCGGCGCTTCGGAGATAGACGAGATCGCGAGAGCGGGCGGCGGTCTGAGCCGGCTTGTCAATATGCGCCAGCTCTCCCAGACGGTTCAGATGATGACGCGCAAGACGGTCGTCCAGACGATTCAGCTGGCCGTGCAGAAGGAGCTTAAGCATGTCCTCGGCAACGGCGCCATTGAAGCGCTGCCGCCGGAGAAGCGAGGCGAGGTCGTGCGGGTGATCGACGAGCTGGGCGAAACGTCCGGGCTGCAAGTGGCGCTGCTAATCGACGCAAGCGCGAGCATGAAGCCCAAGCTTGCGGCGGTGGAGGAGGCGATCCACGATCTGATGCTGAGCCTGCAGGCGCGGCAAGGAAGAAGCCAGATCGCGGTATTCCACTTCCCGGGCTCGCGGCACGGCGATGATTGCGTGCTTGACCTTGCTTGGACGGATCATCTGAACGGCGTGCAATCGATTTTCCCCAAGCTGCAGATGGGGGGCACGACGCCGACGGGCCCGGCCATCATGCAGGCCGTGGATTATTTTCGGCAGGGACAGGGCGAGGATGCGGGCAGGAATAGCAGATACGGAACGGATGGGATGATGGGTGACTACGTCGTTTAAGTTGGAGCTTAGGCGGGGGACGATCGTCGTTGGCAAGTGGAAGGGGGGCCGCTACCGGGTGGAGCGTCTCCTTGGAGAGGGCGCGAACGGCAAGGTGTACCTGGTACAGAAGGATCGGGATTGGTACGCGCTCAAGGCGGGGGCCGACGCCGTCGATCTGCAATCCGAGATCAACGTGCTGAAGTCGCTTGCGGGTCAGAAGGGCCAAGGCATGGAGCCCTTTTTGTTCGACGTTGACGATCTGTACGGACCGGGCGGCAAAGAATATCCTTTCTATATAATGCGCTACGTAAGGGGAACGACGCTCGACGCGTACTTGAAGCAGCAGGGCTCGCAGTGGTTCCCTCTGGTCGGGCTTAATCTGCTGGGCAAGCTGGCGAAGCTGCATCGCGCTGGCTGGGTATTCGGGGATCTCAAGGTCGAGAACGTCATGGTGGCGGACTACGGACATGTGGAGCTCGTCGACTTCGGCGGCGTGACGGGAATCGGCAAGAGCGTCCGCCAATTCACGGAAATCTACGACCGGGGCTACTGGAACAGCGGCGCCCGATCGGCCGACCCGAAGTACGACCTGTTTTCCTTCGCCGTGCTGTGCATTCAGCTGTACGAGCCTAAGCGGCTTCACGCGTTGACCAAAGAGCTGCTGCCGCAGAACCGATCGACGCAGGAGCTGACCGCTTTGCTCACGCATAGCCCTGTGCTGAAGCCGGTGGCGGGTTGGCTCAAGAAGGCGCTTGAAGGCGGCTTCGCGGACGCGACGGAAGGAGCCGAGGCCTGGCGGCTGCTCATGCACAGGCGCGAGACGCGGCGGCCCTCGGCAACGCCCGGCTGGCTGAAGGGGCTTGCGGCGACGACAAGCGTGCTGCTGGCGATAAGCATCTACTGGCTGCTGCGAAACATGATGTAGCCAAAGAACCGTACATACATAAACGGTTGGTCTTTCGGCAAGAGACAGGAGAGACAGAAGGCACAGAGAACGGGGGCGAACAAGGGCGATGAGTGCGAATGCGCTGCGGGAAGCGGCGGAGAAGGAAGCGGCGGAGCGCGGATTATGGGAGCCGGGCGACACGATCGTCGTCGCCGTATCCGGCGGAGCGGACTCCATGGCGCTGCTCCATGTGCTCCAAGGCCTGGCTGCGCGGCAACGGCTGCGCCTCGTGGCGGCTCATGTCAATCATGGCTTCCGCGGTACCGAATCCGCGGCGGAGCTTGCAATGGTGCGCGCGTATGCGGAGGCGCTCGGGCTCCCTTGCGAGACAACGGAGCTCGATCTGCCTACTTATATAGAAGAAAATCGATTGAACTTGCAAGCGGCGGCGCGCGAGAAGCGGTATGACTTCCTGCATGGAGTCGCCAAGCGGCACGGGGCGTCGCGCATTGCCCTCGCCCACCATGCCGACGACCAGGCCGAGACGGTCATGATGCGCATTATTCGCGGAGCGGGGCTGTCCGGCCTATCCGGCATTCCGGGGAAACGCAGCGAAAATAATGTGGAACTCATCCGGCCGCTCTTGCGTATGAACAAGTCAGACCTTCTGAGCTACTGCGAAGAGTGGGATATCCCTTATTGCACGGACAGCAGCAACCTGGAGCGTTATTACTTCCGTAACACGGTACGCCTCGACGTCCTTCCGTACTTGTCGCAATTCAATCCCCAGCTGCCGCTGTCGCTGCAGCGCCTCGCCGAGGTGGCGGGCGAAGAGGATGATTATCTGGCGGGCAGGACGGCTGAACTGTTCGGCGAGATCGCGCGGGCGGAGCAAGGGGAAATAGCCGTTTCGTGCAGCGAATTATGGGGTCTTCACGTCGCTTTACAAAGGAGATTGATTAAACTAATATTAAATTATCTTTCGCAAGATACGGAAAACATATCCTTTGACGGCATAGAGCGAATGCGGTTCGCCGCGGCTCCGGGAGCGTCGTCGACATGGAGGCTCGATGCGGGCGGCGGCATACGCTGCTTGCGCGAATACGAGACCATGCGGTGGCGGAAGATTCCTGCCGCAGGGACGGTACCCGGCCGTTATTCTTACGAGATACTGGAGGGGATGTCTTATATAGACGCGGTATCCGCCGGCTGGACGTTCCGGCTGCGGTGGCTGGACCCTTCGGCCGCCGGGCAGGC
>JAQSXN010000544.1 GCA_029256665.1 Paenibacillus sp. | reverse complement strand
GGCAGGCGCTTTAATCTGGAACAGGCTGCTGGTCGTTTCGATAACGGGCTCGATGCTCCACGAATCCTTGCCCGCCAGCAGCGATAAATCGCTCGTAAATTCGCCATGCGTCTCGTAATAATTGCGTTCGCGGTAGTAGAGCCGGCGCAGCTCCCACTTGATCCTCTCGTCCGCCGGAAGCTCGAATGCCGAAGGCTCGCCGTTCCCGTCCGCGAATACGACGTAGCCCCACAGTTCCGGATAATGCATATTGATAAGGCCCATCGGCGACCATACCCAGTTATCCTCGGGATACGGCTTGCCCGTTTCCGGATTCACGACTTTGCGATACGCTCCATCCCGAATCTCGGCCTGCCACTGCACGCGCGAGAAGTTAACGCGCCAGAACTCGCCGGCAACCGGCGCCCTCCCCCCGGCGGCGCACTCGCGTAAGCTGGCCCAAGGCATCGCTACCTCGACGCTCCACTTTCGATTGGCCGCGGCAGGGTTATTAAGCTCGCCGTCGATATGCACGGCGGTCCGCAAGCCGGCAATATCCCAGCCGTTCACCGGCGGGCCGCCGTCCCGATACGGCTTGACGAGCAGCAAATCCCATACCGTATTCAGCGCGTTGATTTCGAATTCGTAATAGTTGTGGCTGTCGCCGTCGGGATCGATAAAAATCTCGAAATCATTGTCGTGGAAGATGACCGAATCGCGCTCCTCGAGCGTCGCCCAGATTTGGTCCTCCATCAGCTCCGCCGCGAAATAAAAATACGCGTCGTCCCACAGCATTTTGACGCGCGTCCGCTTCGACGGCTTGGGCCTGAGTCTGCCTTCGATATCGACGAAATCCCCGGTCCATTCGGCTGCCGCCCAGAACGGCTTGTCGACGCGGCCATCCGGCTCAAGCGGGCCTTGCGCGCGCCTGCATACATAATGTTCAGGCGCGTACTCGATATTCGGCTCCGGCACTCCGCTTTTGTTCATGGTCTCATCCTCCGTTTCGTTTCCGTTTCTTTGCGACTATGGACAAAAAAAATAAAATATTGTTATGATTGTTAAGATTATGGACGACAGAACGAACAGGAGGGCTCATCTTTGAATAAAAATTACTTTAAATCAAAGCTTTTCCTGAAATATATCTGGTCCTATCTGTTTATATTGATTATCCCTTTGGTGCTTATGACGATATTTATTTACGAAAACGCTGTCAGCAGCCTTCGCGCCGAAATCGAGCAGTCCCGGCTCAGCCAGCTGACGCAGGCCAAGGTCATCGTCGACGGCCGGATTAAGGAGCTAAGCGAGATCGCCTCCCGCATCTCCTACGATACCCGGCTTACGCATTACCGCGTTCACGATCCCATCTACAGCGGCGAAGCGATCCAAGGCCTCGATCAATACAAATCGACCAGTTCGATGATCGGCGAGCTCATGCTTTATTTCCACAACGACGACAAAGTGTACTCCAGCAAAGGCCTTTACGACTTCGACGTGTTCACTCAATCCTTCGATTTCGAGAGCTGGCCGGCGGACAAGGTGCACGAAGACCTGAATACGATCAAATTCCCGACGATGAGGCCGGCCGACACGGTGATCAAATCCTCCAATATCGCGGATAGCATGCTGGCCTATCTCATTCCCATTACGCCGAACAGCCCGACGCCGCATGGCACGGTCATGTATTTGATCCGGGAGTCGGAGCTCGCCAGCCTGATCGAATCCATCCTCGGCAACTATCAGGGCCTCACCTATATTCTCGACAACGAAGGCCAAATTTTGGTCGACAACCGCCAAGGGGAGACCATGACCAGCGCGTCGGCGAAATCGTTGATCAACCTTGAACCGGGCATTCACGAGCAGACCATTAACGGCAAGGCGCATTCCGTCGTCTCCGTCCAATCGCAAAAGAACGGCTGGACGTACGTCACGGCAATGCCGAGCGCGCAATTCTTCAGCAGCGTGCTGCACGTGCGCAGCTTTATCGTCATGCTGTTCATCATCGTCGTCCTTGTCGGAGCGGCCATCGCGCTTGTGCTTGCCAGAATGCAATACCAGCCGATCTCGATGCTGGTCGAATTCGCCTCCTCCAAGCGGCAAGAGAACCGCGCGAAGGGCGAAACCGCGGAGCGCGGCAACGAGCTGGACCGGATTCGGTCCGCCCTCCAAGAATACAGTTCGCGCATCGATCTGCAAGAGCCGTTCGCCCGCAATCATTATTTGTCGATGCTGCTGAAGTATGGCAATGTCCAGAGCCTGTCTCCCGAGCTGCGGCAAGCGTTCGACCTGCGCTTCGACCGCTCCAACCACTTTGTCGCGGTTATCGGCTCCGGCGGCCTGGGAGTCTCGCCTGCCGACCGGCAAGAACGGGTCAAGCTGCTGAACCGGATCGAGCTTCCGGAGCTGCAAGCGATCGGGTACGGCGTCGAGCTGCCGCAGCTGGACCAGCTGGGGCTGATCGTCGGCTTCGATCTGGACGACGGCCAAGCGGGAACGGAGGCGGCGTTTGGCCGCGTTCGCGAGATCGTGGAAGCCGTAAGAAGCCGCTTGCTTGCCATCATGGACGACGTCCCGATGATCGGGGTCGGCACCAGCTACGAGAGCCCGGATCAGCTGAACCAGTCCTTTATCGAGGCCTGCTCGGCCTACGAGCTGCGGTCTTCCGCCGAACCTGGCGCCGTCACCTATTTCGAGAAGCTGTCCGACGCGCCGCAGCAAGCGGATTGGATTCCGGGCAACACGCTCATGAAGCTTGCCCAAAGCTTGAAGCAAGGCAACTACGACGTGGCCGCGCCCATTATCGGCTCCGCGTTCCGGACTCTGCAGACGACGCAAATTTCCGCGCTGCTTGCGCGCTGCATCTGCTTCGACCTGCTCAATACGATACTCAAGACGGCGTCCGAGCTCGGTATTCACAGCGTGGCCGCGGACGTGGCTCCTTCCGCGGTGTACGGGAGCTCCCTGGACGAGGTGGAACGCACCTTCCTGACGCTGGCCTCCCGCATCTGCAGTCAAGTGGAGCAGAACAACCGGAAGGAAGAGCACTCGTTGATGGACCGCATCGCCGCCTATATCGACGAGAGGTACGCGGACCATTCGTTAAGCCTGGAATCGGTGGCCTTCGCGTTCAGCGTCTCGCCATCGCATGTCAGCCGTTCCTTCAAGGAGAAGATCGGGATCAACTTCATCCAGTACGTCTGGCAGAGGCGTCTTGACGTGGTTATCCGCCAGCTTAAGACAACCGGCGACCCGCTGAAGGACATCATTCTGCGCGTCGGCTACCAGGATACGCCCAATTTCACCCGCAAGTTCAAGAAGGAAACGGGCTACACGCCGGGACAATATCGCAAGCTGTTCTCGGAGAACGAGGAGGCGCGGCGACTGTCCGAGCTAGAGGACGAATAGAGGCTATCGATTCTATGTGTGCAACTAGACTGCAACGTTCTGCTTTGCGCTAACGGACCTCAGAGCCGCTTAAAGGGCCATTTCCGCGCTGCCCGAAAATCTAACGGACTGAAATGCCGTTA
>JAQSXN010000543.1 GCA_029256665.1 Paenibacillus sp. | reverse complement strand
GCCGTTACGGCTCGTTGCCAACCCTCGTACAGCTCCCGCCTGCGGGCATCGTCCATATCCGGCTCGAACAAGCGGTCGACCTTGCGAAGCTTGGCGATTTCCGCTTTGTCCTTCCAATAGCCGACGGCCAACCCGGCCAGATAAGCCGCGCCAAGCGCCGTCGATTCCAGGGCTACCGGCCGTTCGACGGGTACGCCGAGCAGGTCGCTCTGAAATTGCATCAGCAGCCCGTTGGCCACCGCTCCCCCGTCTACCGCGAGCGACTCCAGCTGAAGGCCGGATTCTTCTTCCATAGCGGACAGAACATCCTTTGTCTGATAAGCGAGCGACTCCAGCACGGCGCGCACGAAATGGGCTTTGGTCGTGCCGCGCGTCAGCCCGAACACGGAGCCACGCACGTCGCTGTTCCAATACGGCGTTCCGAGACCGACAAACGCGGGCACCACGTAGACGCCCTCCGTATCGCTTACTTCGGCCGCCAACGTCTCCGTCTCCGAAGCCGAACCGATCAGCTCTAGCCCGTCCCGCAGCCACTGAATCGCGGCGCCCGCCACGAACACGCTGCCTTCGAGGGCGTATTCCAGCTTGCCGTCCGCTTCCCAGGCGATCGTCGTCAGCAGACCCTTCCGCGACATGATCGCCTTGTCGCCCGTGTTCATAAGCATAAAGCAGCCCGTGCCGTACGTATTTTTGGTGGCGCCGACCTGGAAGGCGTTCTGGCCGAACAATGCCGCCTGCTGATCCCCCGCCGCTCCCGAGATCGGAATCGGCTCCCCCAGAATCGACGGCTCGACATGGCCGTAGACCTCCGAGCTGGACTTCACTTCGGGCAGCAACGCCGCCGGGACGCCCAATACGCGCAGAAGCTCGTCGTCCCATTGCCGCTCGTGAATGTTGAACAAGAGCGTCCTGGACGCGTTCGAGACGTCCGTCACATGCGTCTTGCCGCCGGTCAACTGCCAGATGAGCCACGTTTCGATCGTGCCGAACAGCAGCTCGCCGCGCTTCGCGCGTTCGCGGGCGCCATCCACATGCTCCAGCAGCCACGCAATTTTGGTTCCGGAGAAATAAGCGTCGATCAGCAGACCCGTCCGACCGTGAATGTCCTCGCCGTACCCGTCCGCCTTAAGCCGCTCGCATATGTCGGCCGATTGGCGCGACTGCCAGACGATCGCATGATGGATCGGCTCGCCCGTCGCTTTGTCCCACACCACCGTCGTCTCGCGCTGATTCGTAATGCCGATGCCCGCGATTTGCTCCGGCTTGATCCCGGCTTCCTCCAGCACGCCGCGCATGACGCGTTTCGTCGACTCCCAGATTTCCGTCGCGTCCGCTTCCACCGCGCCCGGCGCCGGATAATGCAGCTTCAGCTCTTCCCTCGCAATGCCCGCGATCTCGCCTTGACGGTCCACGAGCAGCGCTCGCGTGCTGGTCGTCCCCTGATCCAGCGACAGCATATACATGTTCACTTGCGATTCCCCCTCGTCCCTCATCCATGATATAGAAGCGACCCCGATTCCAGCTAATCCGTCAAATCCAAAGCTCGCTCCGCGAAGTCGTGATCGCCGCGGCTCCAGCCGCCAGCGCCTCGCGGACATGCGTCTGGGTCCGGATCAGCCCGCCCGCGATGACGGGAATGCCCGTGCGCTCCTTCACCTCGGCGATGATCTCCGGCATGATGCCCGGCAGCACTTCCACGTAATCCGGCTGCGTCTTCTCCAGCAGCTTGTAGCTCTTCTCGAGCGCGTCCGAATCCAGCAGGAACAGTCGCTGCACCGCGATCAGCCCCGCCTGCTTCGTCCTGGCGATCACGCCGGCGCGGGTCGAGATCAAGCCTGCCGGACGAATGCTCTGGCACAAATAATCGGCCGCGTATTCGTCGTTCTTAAGTCCGTCGATGAGATCGGCGTGGAGCAGCACTTTTTTGCCCCCGGCCCGCGCCAGATCGACGAGCCCTTTCACATGCCCCAGATGCCCGCCAAGCAGCACCATATACGTATAGGGCGAAGCGATTACCTTCTCGACTTCCTTCGGCTTGCGCGCCGCGGGAAGCACGCTCTGTCCCGTCGTCAACAGCGGCATTGCCGCCACCTCCCCATCCTTGCGTCCTACTCAATAAGGTAATACGAAGTGCGGGGTTTACGCAAATATCCAAATAGAGGAAAGCGATATAAATCAACAACCGGAGAGATGAAAAGCGCGGACTCCTATGCTACAATACGGAGGTTGCACACGCATATAGGACTAGGACGGTGAAGCTTCGCCCATGTTAATGATCGGTATCGCCGGGGGCACCGGCTCCGGCAAAACGACGGTAGCGCGTTCCGTTATCGACCGGATCGGCGCGGATAAAGTGACGTTTATTTCGCAAGATAATTATTATAAAAATTTTCCCCAGCTCAGCATGGAAGAACGCGAAGGGCTTAATTACGACCATCCGCTGGCCTTTGACAACGAGCTGCTCATCCGCGATCTCAAGCTGCTGCGAGAGGGCCGCAAAGCGAACACGCCCCTATACGACTTCTCTCGCCACGCCCGCTCCGAGCAGCAGCTGGAGCTGCTGCCGGGCCGCATCGTCGTGCTGGAAGGCCTGCTCGTGCTGGCCGACGAGAAGGTGCGCGAGCTGCTCGACATCAAGGTATTCGTCGATACGGATCCGGACGTACGCATTCTGCGCAGAGTGCTCCGCGACATTCAGGAGCGCGGCCGGACGATCCAATCGATCCACGACCAGTACTTGAACACGGTAAAACCCATGCACGAAGCCTTTATCGAGCCCTCCAAAAAATACGCCGACCTCATCATCCCCGAAGGCGGGCATAATCAAGTCGGCATCCAGCTCCTTTCCGCGCTTATGGAGAACGTGCTCGCCGGGGCGTAATCAAGCTTTGCTTTGATCCGGCCAGAAGCCAACTTCTTCTTAGCTAGATTAATTTTCGTTTCGCACCGAGCGCATCTTGTGGCGCCTGGTGCCTCTTTGCGTACCGGGAATCCGTGTCTCGCGCACAATTCGAAAACTCCGGCACGGTCGCGCGGGCGACAACATGCCGGAGTCTTTGATCGATATGCGCATCAGGAGCCTTTCTCTTCTTCTCCCATCCTGCACGAAAGCTGTTGAATTCCTACCCTAACCATTTGCCTCTCGCCGATTATCGGTAAAGTAGAACGCTCCGGTCGTATGGCCCGAATTGCGAATGCGGTCCATCACGCGGCATACGTATTGCATGGAATCACCGTCCTTTAGCGTGGAAGCGATCTGATGCAGCGTGTTTAAGCTCCCTAACGCGTGTTCCTTGCCTACGACTCCGTTCTTCAAATTAGCCACGACACGTTCAATCTCCATGCGGATAAACCATGCCGTCCGTTTCCTCAGCGATTCTTGGTTCAAATAGTGACCCTCCGTTATCGATAGTTTTCATCACATGTTAAGTATAGCGGGATGAATAACGGAGAGGTGTCGAAGCGCGCGGTCGAAACTCGATTTCTTTCTGACAATGTTCTACCTTTCCG
>JAQSXN010000542.1 GCA_029256665.1 Paenibacillus sp. | reverse complement strand
CTCCTTCCCGGATATGAGCGAATTTCTGCAAGAGAAGATCGCCAGATTAAGCGGACTGCTTAGCAATGAACCAATTGACTCGGAAGCCGTATTGCAGCTCGACTACGAATTGTATCAAGCCTTCCGCCAACTGGCCGATAAAGCGGGAGCATAACGGTCTTGCGAGACCGTTATGGAAAATTATTCTTGACAGGTCGAGAGACTCGCCTTAATGTTGATGATAATGATAATCGTTATCATAACTATACTCAACGATCGAAAGGTGGATTTCTGCTTCCCATGATAAAGTCAACACTACGCTCTATCGCTCTATGTCTCTCCTTGCTACTGGCGGTCGGTTCCGTTCCGTTCGCCGCGACGGCGGCCGCAACGCCGATCAAAGTCGTGCTCGACGGCAAATCTCTTAGTCTAACCGCACAGCCGCAAGTGATCAACGGCGTCACGATGATTCCATACAGCGCGTTGGTAACCAAAATCGGCGGCAAGCTTACTTACGATAAGGTAACCAAGAAGACAAAAGTAACCAGAGGCAAAGCAACCGCGGAAATCGCGCTCAACAGCAACCAAGCAACCGTGGACGGCAAAACCGTAACGCTCGGCGCTAAAGTCATCGCGAAGAACGGAACCACTTTCGTTCCGCTCCGTTTCCTTGGCGATGCATTCGGCTTATGGGTGAACTGGAACGCCGGCACGAAGACGGTAAACATTGATACGAAACGCACGATTACTCATGCTATGGGCAACACGACGCTCACATCCGCTCCGAAACGCGTCGTCGTCCTGTTTAACGGCATGGTCGACATCTCGTTGACTCTGGGCGTCAAGCCCGTAGGCGCGGTAGAATCGTGGGTTCAAGCTCCTTGGTACCACTATCTTCGCGCGGACATGGGCGGCGTCAAAAACCTTGGCAGCGAGCTTCAGCCGAACATCGAGGCGATCGTTGCCTTGAAGCCGGATCTCATTATCGGAGCGAAAACGCGCCACGAGAAAATTTTCGGCCAATTGTCCGAAATCGCTCCTACCCTGTTCATGGACCAATTGTTCGATTGGAAAGGGAATATGGAGATGGCGGCCAAAGCGCTTAATAAAGAAGACAAATCGACGGCCTTCATTAGCGATTGGAACAAACGCGTAGCGGACTTTAAGTCCAAAGTCGGCAAAAACAGCAGCCTTGCCAACGCCGAAGTGTCGATCGTCCGCTTCCAAGAAGACAGTTCCGCAAGGTTCTACGTGACGGGCTTCGCGGGTACGATCTTTCAAGAGCTTGGCCTGAAGCGGCCGAAAGCGCAGCAAGCGACGGACAAAGTTCTCGTCAACCTCACTTCCCAGGAGCAGATTCCGTTAATGGACGGCGATATTATCTTCGATATTACTTCCAGCAACGGCGGCGGCGAAGAGTTCAAATCCCAGGAAGAATGGCAGAAGAATCCGCTGTGGAACAACCTCAAAGGCGTCAAGAACGGTAAGTACTACAAGGTAAACGATATTACCTGGAACATGTCCGGCGGCGCGACCGCCGCGAAAATGATGCTCGACGACTTGTACTTCTACTTCGACTTGTAAAAATCGTATAAGAACGCGACGCATGAAAGAATGGGCCGTCCGGCTCATTCTTTCGTGCGTCGCGGGACTGGAGTGGCCATCATGGAAAGGCTGTTTGCCGGAAACCTGTCCAAGGGTTCCGGCCTTGCGTTCGGATTCCTCGTATTGATCGCGTTCGTGTTCGCCAGCATGGTTTACGGGGCGACGCCGATCAGTTGGTCGGAAGCGTACCATTCCTTCACGCAATACGACGATACCTCCAACGCGCATATCATCGTGCAAACTTCGCGGATGCCAAGGGCGTTCACGGCCGCCGCCATCGGCGCTTGCCTGGCCGTTGCCGGATCGCTGATCCAGGGACTGACGAGAAACCCGCTCGCCGATCCGAGCGTGCTCGGGATTAATTTCGGCGCGTCGTTCATGATCGTGTTCAGCGTGACCGTGCTATCCGTCTCCTCGTTGCCGGCTTTGACGGCCCTATCCTTCGTCGGCGCGACCGTTGCCGCCGTCGCGGTGTACTTGTTGGGATCTCTCGGGCGGGACGGATTGACGCCATTGAAAATCATATTGGCGGGAGCCGCGTTAAGCGCGCTATTCTCTTCCTTCACGCAAGGAATGCTCGTGCTCGACGAGCAAGGCTTGAACGAGGTCATCTTCTGGCTGACCGGCTCCGTCGCGGGCAGATCGTTCGAAATGCTGCAAGCCGTATTACCGCTCATGGTTGTCGGATGGATTGGCTCGCTCTGGATCTCCAGGCATATGAACGTGCTGACGATGGGCGAAGATACGGCGCAAGGACTCGGGCAGCGGACGTTGTTCATAAAGCTGGGCGCAGGAATGATTATCGTGGCGCTCGCCGGCAGCTCGGTCGCGGTGGCCGGTCCGGTAGGCTTTATCGGGTTGGTCGTGCCCACGATCGCCCGTCTGTTCGCCGGCAACGATTACCGTTGGATCATTCCGTATAGCGCGGTTCTTGGCGCGATTCTCGTTCTCGCAGCCGATATCGCGGCGCGTTTCGTCATCCAACCGGAAGAGCTTCCGGTAGGCGTCATGACCGCCATCATCGGCATTCCCGCATTCATTGCGATCGCCAGAAAGGGGATCGTCAAGAAGTGAAAAACTATACGCACATTCGATTCGAGAGAATTCCCGTCTCTTTTTTTCTCCATAAGAAAACGGTGGTGCTCACGATCGCGCTTGTCGTCGCCTGCGTAATTGCGTTTCTGATGAGCGTCTCGCTCGGAGATATGCGCATTCATCCGTTCGACGTCGTCCGCACGATGTTCGGGAACGGTACCGAAGAGCATAGAATCGTCATACAAAGGCTGCGCCTTCCGAGAATCATCGCCGCCTTCTTGGTCGGTGCCGCGCTGGCGGTAGCCGGAGCCATCTTACAGGGAATCATTCGCAATCCTCTGGCTTCTCCTGACATTATCGGAATTACGAGCGGCGCTTCCCTTGCCGCGGTCGCATTCATCACCTATCTATCGGGTACGGTCAGCATCGTTTGGCTGCCGGTTGCCGCGATGGCGGGCGCGGGTATTACGTCTATCCTTATCTATCTGCTTTCCTGGAAAAAAGGCGTGACCGCGGTCCGCCTCGTGCTGATCGGGATCGGGATCAACTTCCTGCTCGGATCGATGACCAAAGTGATGCTCGTGATGAATCCGATGTATACCTCGTCGCAAGCTTATGTGTGGCTAACCGGCACGGTGTACGGCACCGATTGGAGCATCGTGCGGATGATCGTGCCGTGGGTCGCCGTCTTCATTCCGATCGCGTTCGTATTCGCAAGAAACGTGAACGTCCTTCAACTGGGAGACGACATCGCGGCAGGCGCGGGAAGCGCCGTCCAACGGCAACGGTTCATGCTGCTCATGATCAGCGTGGCGCTGGCCGGCGCCGCCGTATCGGTAGGCGGGGCGATCTCGTTCATCGGACTCATCGCGCCCCATATGACCCGCAAGCTGGTC
>JAQSXN010000541.1 GCA_029256665.1 Paenibacillus sp. | reverse complement strand
CAGCATAGCGGGAATCGAGGATTATCGGGCGGTCAGCCAAGACGAGCTGTTCCTGCAAGATACCGACCGGATTCTGCTCACCAGCTTCCGCAATGACGGCAACGCGCAGACGCTCCGAGGCATCGAAGCTACGCTGCGGAGACTGAACGGCGACCCCCGTTGGCACGAGTTAAGAGCGGTGAAGGAAGGCAAGGTGCACTCGTTGTTCGAGCGTCAGCATCTCTACACGTTGTATACCTCCTACTCGCATAATATGCTGCTTGATCGGTTGCCCCGGCTCTTCATGACGGAAAAGTCCAAATAGTAGACGGGAACAGCCATGTTTTTTCGGCACAGAATCCGTATAATTCAATAATGATAATCAATATCAATTATATTGAACATACGGAGTAGGAGAGATGCGATTATGGTAAGCTGGGGACAGAGAAAAGCGGGGATCTTCATGCTGTTGATCGTCATGCTGATGGCGGCGGCGTGCGGCAACAATACAGGCACCGGAAATGGCGGCAATGCAGCTGGTGAGCGGGCGGAGCAAGGGCAAGAAGGGGCATCGGGCACAAACGCGGGCTCCGAACAAGGCGGCAAACGGGTCGTGAAGCACGCGATGGGCGAAACGACGATCGAGGGCACGCCGCAGCGCATCGCGACGTTGTACCAAGGAGCCAACGACACGGCGGTCGCGCTTGGCGTCACGCCGGTCGCCATCGTGGAATCGTGGACGGAGAAGCCGGTGTATCCTTACCTGAAGGAACAGCTGAGCGGGATCCCGCTGCTGGGCGAAGAGCATCAGCCGAATCTGGAGGAGTTGCAGAAGCAGAAGCCGGATCTTATCGTTGCGACGAAAACAAGACATGAAGCGATCTACGATCAGTTGTCGCAAATCGCGCCGACCGTGATGATCGACCAAGTGTACGAGTGGCAGTCGACATTGTCGCTGATGGGCGAGGCTCTGGGCAAGCAAGCGGAAGCGGATCAATTGCTGAAGGGTTGGCAGGATCGCGTGACGGACTTCAAGGCGAAGATGGGCGACCGTCTTCCGGCTGAAGCGACGATCACGAACTTCCGCGCCGATCATGCGCGCATCTTCTACATGGGCTTCGCGGGACTCGTGCTCAAGGAAGCGGGTTTCGGCAGACCGCCGGGCCACGACGAGAATACATGGGGCGTGAAGCTTACGTCCAAGGAAAGCATCCAGGACATGAACGCCGACATTATCTTCAACTTCAACACGGACGGCGGTCAGGACGCGGTCAAGAAGTTTTATGAGGAATGGACGAGCCACCCGTTGTGGAAGAACCTTGACGCCGTCAAGAACAACCAGGTATTCCAGGTCGAGGAGATCGCATGGAACACGGGCGGAGGCTTGCTGGCCGCCAACAACATGCTGGACCAAATGTACGAATTTTTCGAGCTTGAGCCATGATGTCGCGCAGTACGGCGGCGCTTGGCGCATGGTTCGGCATAGGCTTGCTCGTCATGGGCTGCTCCTTCGCGGGCAGCCTCTTGTTCGGTCGAACGGCGATCTCTTGGGAGATGATGAAAGAAGCGTTCTTGCATTACGATGAATCGATCGCCGAACATATCATCCTTCGGACGGAGAGAATGTCGCGCGCGGTAATCGCCGCGGTGACGGGGGCGTCGCTCGCGATCGCGGGCGCTCTCATGCAGGCGTTGACGCGTAATCCTCTGGCGTCGCCATCGACGTTCGGCATTAACGCAGGAGCGATTCTGATGGTCGTGCTGGCCGTACTGTTCATCGGCATTCAGGATATGAGAGTGCTGATGCTGTTCGCGTTCGGCGGCGCGGCGCTGACGGCCGCGCTTGTCTATCTGCTGGGATCGCTGGGGTCGGACGGATTGACGCCTATCAAAATGGTGCTCGCCGGCGCCGCCCTTACGGCGTTGTTTGCTTCGTTCACGCAGATCATTCTGGTCATGGACGAAGCGGGGCTGCAGGACGTCCTGTTCTGGCTGGCGGGCTCCGTCAGCGGACGTTCGCTGAGCAGCTTGACGCCGCTGCTTCCGTATATGGGGACGGCGGCGATCGTGGCTATGTTTATGGGACGCGCAATTAACCTGCTGACAACTGGAGAGGATATCGCGAAGGGACTCGGACAGCGCACGCTACTCGTCAAAGTGACGATCGGCATTATTGTCGTCGTGCTTGCCGGGGGCTCGGTCGGCGTCGTCGGAGCGGTCGGCTTCGTCGGCTTGGTCGTGCCGCATCTGGCGCGTGCGATTACGGGCAACGATTATCGCTGGCTTATCCCGTTCTCGGCGATTATCGGCGCATCCTTGCTGCTGACGGCGGACATCATTGCCCGGTTGATCATTATCCCGCAGGAAGTGCCTATCGGCGTCATGACCGCCATTATCGGCGTGCCGTTCTTCGTGTATATCGCGCGCAAGGGGGGAGCCTGGCATTGAAGAGCACGGACAAACTTTATTACACGTACCGCAGCAGAAAAGGCGCCGTCGGCTTTCAGATCGAACGCCGCTCCCTTCATGTCATCGCCGGGCTCTCCGCTGCCGTCTTGATCGCCATCGTAGTTGGAGCGGGTCTAGGAAATAGGATGATCTCTCCTATTGAGGTACTGCTTCATCTATTCGGCGCGGGATCCGGCGAATACGAATTTGTGCTCGGCACGCTTAGGCTGCCGCGGATTGCCGTATCGTTGCTGGTCGGAGCGGCGCTTGGCATTGCGGGCTCCATCCTGCAAGGGATGATTCGCAACCCGCTCGCTTCGCCTGACATCATCGGAATTACGGGGGGCGCGACGGTAGCAGCCGTGGCTTTTATTACCTTCCTAGGGGGCAGCGTCTCCATCAAGCTGCTGCCCGTGGCGTCGATACTTGGGGCGTTTGTCGTCTCGGCCGCCGTCTATGCGCTATCGTGGAAAAACGGCGTGACGCCGATTAGGCTCGTTCTGACAGGCATCGGGTTAGCGGCAGGCATGGGCGCGCTTACCACGATGATGCTGGTCATCGGCCCCATGAGCTCCGCAACCCAGGCTTATATTTGGATGACGGGCAGCGTGTATGGCGTCACCTGGCGCCAAGTGTATACCATATTGCCTGCCGTGGGGCTGCTGCTGCCGGCGGCGCTCTATTATGCCAGGAGCCTCGGCAGCCAGGAGCTTGGCGATGACGTTGCGGGAGGGCTGGGCGTCAGGGTGCAGCGTCACCGTATGATGCTTTTGCTGATTAGCGTCGTGCTCGCCGGCACCGCCGTCTCCGTGGCCGGAGCGATCGGCTTTGTCGGCCTCATCGCGCCCCACTTGGCCAGAAGGCTCGTTGGGCGGCCCTTTGGAAGCCAGCTTGCCGTCTCGGCTCTGCTTGGCGGTCTGCTGGTATTCTTGGCGGACTTGATTGCGCGGACGGCCTTTTATCCGAAGGATATTCCGGCAGGGGTATTCACGGCAGGCGTGGGCGCGCCGTTCTTTATTTATTTGTTATTCCGAAGCCGCAAGCGCGCATAAAGATTAAGGTGGAGAAGGGATGGAAGACCCTATGGCTATGGCT
>JAQSXN010000540.1 GCA_029256665.1 Paenibacillus sp. | reverse complement strand
TAATCCATAAGGGCGGATTCCAGCACTTCCTTGCTAAACAAATCCAGATGGTTCGTAGGATCGTCCAATATAAGAAGGTTCGCTTGCGCGAGCATCAGCTTGGCAAGGGACACCCGCGCTTTTTCGCCGCCGCTAAGGGAGGAAATCCGTTTGAGCACGTCCTCGCCGCTAAACAAGAAGTTGCCGAGCACGGTCCGTATTCTTGCTTCTTCCATGTGGGAATATTCGCCCCATACTTCTTCTAAAACGGTGTTCTGGCTATTGAGCCGCGTATGCTCTTGGTCGTAGTACCCAATTTTGACATGGGTGCCGAATTGTATGGTGCCGGATGCGGGCTGAAGCTGCCCCATCAGCGATTTGAGCAATGTCGATTTGCCGATGCCGTTGGGCCCGATGAGCGCAACCGTCTCGCCTCGAGTCAACTGGAAGCCGATATTGCGGAATAACGGTTTCTCCTTGCCGGGAAATGCAATCGACAGGTTGTCCACGCCAAGCACGTCCTTGCCCGACATTCGTTCGATCTCGAAGGTGAAATGCGCTTTCTTGAGATCGCCGAGCGGCTTGTCGAGACGCTCCAGCTTATCGAGCGCCTTGCGGCGGCTCTGGGCGCGCTTGGTCGTGGAAGCGCGAACGAGATTGCGCTGAATGAATTGCTCCATCTTTTCGATCTCGCCCTGCTGCTTCTCGTAATGTTTAAGCTGCGTCTCGTATTCGGCCTCTTTGATCTCTAGATAACGCGAATAATTGCCCGTGTACCGAGTGGCGACATGACGCTCGATCTCGACGATCGTATTCGCCATCGCATCCAGGAAATAACGGTCATGGGACACGACGACGATAGCGCCTGCATACCCTCGCAGATAGGATTCCAGCCAAGTCAGCGTCTCAATGTCCAAATAGTTGGTCGGTTCGTCGAGCATGAGCAGATCGGGCGCTTGCAGCAGGATGCGCGCCAAAGCAAGACGCGTCTTTTGGCCGCCGCTTAAGGTGGAAATGACCGTCTCCAGATCGAAGCTGCCGAAACCCATGCCGTGCAGCACGCTGTTGATGCGGGTATTGATCTCGAAGCCGCCTTGCTCCCTGAACCAGTCGGATTGGCGGGCGTAGCGCTCCAGCGTCTCTTCGTAACGCTTAGGATTGTCGTGCAGCTCCGGATCCGCGATGCGCAGCTCGAGCTGGCGCAGCTCCTCCTCGGCTTCGATCAAATGGGCAAAGACGGCCCGCATCTCGTCGATGATGGTGCGGTCGGATTGCAGACCGCTATTCTGGGCAAGGTACCCAAGCTTGGTTTCCTTCGATTTATGAATATCGCCGGAATCCGCGGATATTTCGCCGGCTATAATTTTGAGCAGAGTGGACTTGCCCGCGCCGTTGACCCCGACAAGGCCGATCCGGTCGCGTTCTTGCACCTGCATGGAAATATGGGATAATACGGCGGTGACGCCATAATGTTTGGACACATTGGACACTTGCAACAGCATTGCCGACCCTCCACTTCTTAGTCGCAGCGAAGCGCTGCGTGCATCAATTATTAGTTTACCACAAAGTGCCGCTTTCATTGGCGAAAGTTGTATAACAATGGTACACTACAAGATAAGGCAAGTTCAGTCGTTGGACGGGAAAGAGGATTGAACAAAGATGGATTCGCAACACGCGGCGCAGAGCAAATCCGAGCTACGCGCGATCTATACGGAACGGCGCAACGCGCTGAACGCGGGGAGTCGCCGGACATGGTCGGAGCAAGCGGGCAGACATATGGCAGAGCTTGCGGAGAGGATGGGAGCGGGGTCGGTTATGGCTTATGCCGCATTCCGCAGCGAGCTCGATGTCGGCGAGTTCATCAAGTGGTGTTGGCGAAGCGGCATCGAGACCATCGTGCCCAGATGCACATTCGCCGATCGCGGGATGGCCATGCACCGAATCGACGGCTTTCATCAGCTTCGATCGGGCGCTTACGGCATTATGGAGCCGGATCCGTCGCTGGCGCCGCAGCTCCCCGATACGTTCGTGCCGGAGCTTGTGCTGGTTCCGGGTCTTGCCTTCGATACAAAAGGCGGGCGAATGGGCTACGGCGGCGGCTATTATGACCGATTTTGGGAGCGAATGTCGCTGATTGGCAATAGCAAGCAAGAGAAAAAACGGCCATTGTGGCTCGGCGTTTCGTTCGAGGCTCAGCTCCAAGACGAAGTTCCCGGAGAAATACATGATCTTCGTCTGGACGGAGTCGCAACGGAAAGAGGCATATATTGGCGCGAAGAATCAGCCGAATAACGAAATAGGGGGCGGGGAAGCATGGAGCTAACCCATTTCAACGAGCAGGGAAGAGCCAAGATGGTGGATATTTCGGATAAAGACGTGACGACTCGCGTCGCGACGGCCGGAACCGGCGTAAAGATGCTTCCGTCGACTCTCGAGGCGATCAAGGCGGGCCGAATCGGCAAAGGAGACGTTCTGGCGGTGGCGCAAGTTGCGGGAATTATGGCCGCCAAAAAAACGTCGGACTGGATTCCGATGTGCCACCCTCTGCCGCTTACGGGCATTAATATCGTGTTCGACGACAACGGCACGGACGAGTTATACATAGAAGCAACCGTAAAAACGACGGGCAAGACCGGCGTGGAGATGGAAGCCTTAACGGCCGTCTCGGCAACGGCGCTTACCGTTTACGATATGTGCAAGGCGCTGCAGAAGGACATGGTGATCGGTCCGACCAGGCTATTGGCCAAAAGCGGCGGAAAAAGCGGCGATTATACGATTGCCGAAGCATAGAGGGCAGTCAGTGACATTCGGGACGGGAGGAACGGGTTATGCAGTGGAAGGTTGCGTTGTTAACGGCTAGCGACAAGGGATCGCGCGGCGAAAGAGAGGATACAAGCGCGCAGGTCATACGCGAGCTGGTGGAGGAAGAGCTCGGAGGCGTGATCGTCGATTATCGCATCGTGCCGGACGAGCAGGACGAAATTATGGCGGCATTGATCGAAATGACGGAGTATTTCCAAGCGGATCTTGTTCTGACGACCGGGGGGACGGGACTTGCTCCGCGCGATATTACGCCGGAGGCGACGCTCAAGGTCATCGACCGGGAAGTGCCCGGACTTGCCGAGGCGATGCGGATGGGCGCGCTGCAGAAGACGAGAAGGGCGATGTTGTCGCGCGGCGTATGCGGGATCCGCGGCAGCTCGCTGATCGTTAATTTGCCCGGAAGCCCGAAGGGCGTTCACGAGAGCCTTATGGCGATCATGGATCAACTGCCGCATGCGCTCGGCATTCTGTCGGGCCAGTTGGGAGAGCATAACGGATGACGGCAAGAAGCGGAGACGGCAAGGAGCTCGAAGTCATCAGGCAAGGAACGACGGTGCTAAGGGAAGTGTCCGTTCACGATGCGGTGGGACTGAGGCTGGCGCATGATCTGACGCAGATTATCCCGGGGCAGTTTAAGGGACGTCTGTTCAAGAAAGGCCATCTGATCGCCGAAACGGACATTC
>JAQSXN010000539.1 GCA_029256665.1 Paenibacillus sp. | reverse complement strand
GCGGCAATGTCGGAATAGCTGCATGTGGCGCCGTAAGGGATGTCCAGCAATGCCTTCCATACCTGCTGTTGGAAAGGGGTGCCGCGCAGATCGAGCCGGCCTTGGAACAAGACGCTCGCGCCCGTTCCGTATTCGGCAAGCTCCTTGCCGTAACGGGACAACCTCTCGTCGTCGCGAATCCATTCGATAGCGGCGGGTTTGAAGCGGGACGTCAGCTCGCGCGCCATATCGTCGAACGATCCTCCGAACGCTCCCGTATAACATAATCCGTTCTCCGTCTCGGCGATTAACGCTTTTGTACCCCTTATCGCAACCTCCGACCAATAAAGGTTGATGCTCTCGGTTTTATGATTCATACGAATTCTCTCCTTTGTCATGCAGCATTCGATATTGCGCGGGCGTATGCCCGGTCTCCTTCTTGAACAGCGTGATGAAATAAGGGGCGTTCGGCAAACCGACGCGCTGGCCGATCGTCGCGACGGCCTCGTCGCTGCTTCTTAGAAGCTCCTGCGCCTGCTTGATTCGGACTTGTTGGACGTAGGCAGCCGGCGTTGCTCCGGTCACGCGCTTGAATGTCCGGTGGAGATGGAAGGGACTTCCGTGTCCGGCCTCCGCCAGCTTGTTCAGCGGCAAAGGCTCCATATACCGACTGTGTATATATGCGGTCACGGACGCGACCCACTCCTCGTCGGGCAGCCGCTCCCCGGTTGGCTTGCATCGTTTGCATGGCCTGTAACCGGCTTTTCTAGCAGCATCCGCGGAAGCAAAGACGGATGTGTTTTCCCTAAGCGGAGGTCTGGAGCCGCAGGAGGGGCGGCAAAAGATAGCCGTCGTCCGCACGGCATAATAGAACGTTCCGTCGCACGTCGCGTCATTGCCGACGATGCTCTGCCATTGAAGCTCCGTGGGGGAAGCTCCCCTCCCGATGCTCCGGTCTTCTTCGATCCGCATGATTGATCACCTCTTTCGTCAAGTATAACCGCGAGAGGACGATGATGCTCGCAAAACCAGTTGAAATAGCAAGATATCGAAATTGACGGACAAGTCTGGTTATTCGGGCTTAAACCAGAAAACAGAATGGCGGGGCTGGGATGCACATATCCCCGGCCCCGCCATCTTTGCCAACTGTCGAAACAAAACAAAGCATGTTCATTTCTCACAACGCTAACTGGCCATGAAATCGGATTGTTCAAAAAAACAACGGATGCCACGAAGCTTATTCGGCCCCAAATGGCAAAAATCAAAATGTAACGGTTGTCATGGAGCCTATGGAGCCCTGAAAGAGTAAAAACGGGCTGGTATTCGTGTAATAAGCGCCCTCACAACCGTTACAATTTTAAAATTATTTTTTTGGAGGCAATAGGCTCCGCTGCAACCGTTAGAGTTACTCCGGAGACCAAACGAAGCACAACCAGCGCGGCGGGGCGGTAAGTGTGTCACCACAAGCCGTTAAAGCGTTATAAACTCTAATTCCATTACGCGCATGTTGTCGGACTGTACAGCTACAGCAACGATTCCACGCCGTCAATATAGATTGACGTGCCGGATATATGGCTGGATTCGTCCGAAGCGAGGAACAGGACAAGGTCCGCCACCTGTTCAGGCTCGCCCGGACCGTGCTCCAGCGGCTGATTGCCTTCGGGATATTTGACGGGAATCGTAATTTCCTTGACCTCCGGCGTTTGGTGGGTGTTCTCGCCGATATTCGTCTTGATGGCTCCCGGGCAAATCGCGTTGACGCGGATCCCGTACTGGGCCAGCTCCAGCGCGGCCATCTTGGCAAAGGCGACCTGACCGGCTTTAGAAGAGCTGTACGCCGCCATGCCGAAGCCGGTGAACTTGCGACTGCCGTTGATGGAGCTCGTAATCACGATGCTGCCGCCGTTTTTTTTCATATGCGGAATCGCGTATTTGGCAGCTAGAAACGTACCCTTTAAGTTGATGCCAAGCGTCTGGTCCCAATCCTCCGGGGCCAAATGCTCGATCGGCGCGAGCGTGCCGTTAACCCCGGCATTCGCGAACAAAATATCGATAGAGCCGAATTTGTCCGCTGCCTGCTTCATCGCGTTTTCAACGCGCGAAGGGTTCGACACGTCGGTGTCGACGAACAGCGCTTCGCCGCCCATCGCCCTGATCTCCTCTTCGACTGCCTCGCTTCGCTCGTCGACAAGATCGACCAGCACGATCTTGGCTCCTTGCGCCGCCAGCTTCAGCGCCGCGGCCCGGCCGATCCCGGAGCCCGCCCCCGTTACGACGGCGACTTTGCCTTCGACTCTTCCTCTTGTTTCACCATTTTGGCTCATGATCATGTCTCCTTTCGAAATGGTCATCCTTATCCTTCCATAAACAAGACAAGGTCATTCCGAATCGGGAAACTTGCCGCCATCGGCAATGAAAGAGTATGCGAGGCGGCGATCAAGCCTGGCGAAACAGGGCGCTACGCCCGTCTAACCAAAAGATACACAATAAGTCCGGCGACAGGGAAAATCAACGTTCCGATGAGCAGCAGCAACGCATACTCGTTGCTTTTTCCCAGCTTCTTGGCATCGAGATAAGCCCATACGCTCGTGGCGATGTTAAGCAGGAACAGGGCAAAGCCGATAAGCAGAAACGCGCCGAATAATCCGAATCCCGACATTTCCAACATACATTCTCCTTTCGGTGGTTCAACTTAGCTGTCAGTACGCAGGTCGGATTCATTCGTTTCAATCGAGTGGGATTGGAGGGGAATATTGGTAAATATACAAAAAAGCCGGCTCGGTAATAAACCCGAGTGCCGGCTTGCTCCAATTGGTGAAACAGTAATGCGCGATCTCGCTATCGAGATTGCAAAATAACGTCATCGTGGTACCGCCTGCCGCCGAAATCGATATCGCGGATAACAGGCCTTGGCAGTAACCCTTCCGTTAGCGGATTGCCCGTATGGTCCAAATAGTCGGCGACCCGGAGACCGCCATGGTCCAGGCAAATGTCGTCGCTCCACCCGTCGCCGGCAATGCGAAGCGCGGTAGCTTCCCGGCTGTCCAGCTCCGAGCCGTCCGCCGACGAGGTCAATCGCGTGATCTCAAGCTGCGGAAGCGCCGAGCCGTAAGGCAGAATAACCGTCTCCATGACGGCCCGGCCGGTCGCTTGCAAGGTTCGCTTCGCCACGGGCTTCATAGAGTATTGCCCTTGCAGAAAGAATAGTCCCGACTCCAGCGACAGCCGGGCGTCCGGATGCTCCGGATAAGCCAGCAGCACATTGCCGTCGGCGTGGCAGGTATGGATGCGGCCTCCGCCGAAGTCCGCCGCCGCCGGTCCCGGCGGAAGATGGAAATATTGTTCGTACACATGCTGCTCGCGCGCTTCGAACAGATCCACGATGAGCCAATATCTGTTTTTGACGAACAGCGTTTTCCTGGAATGGATGACGGGGTCGTCGTAGCGGGTATACCCATAATGGCTGGCGAACCAATAATCGTAGCGTTCCGTGCTTCGGAAATCCCAGATGCGGCAGGGAGCCGTCTTCGGGGTGTTCCAATGCGCGCTT
>JAQSXN010000538.1 GCA_029256665.1 Paenibacillus sp. | reverse complement strand
AGGCTGCCTTGGAGGGAACGGCTTCGCGCCTATACCAACCGGGTGAAACGTGGACAGGCGCTGGGCGGCCAAGATCGAAACCATTGAGTGCGGACGAGAGACCCTAGCCTTGCCGCGCGATCGGGCGATGCCGCGGGTTATCGAGAAGATTGACCGTCAAAACGAACAATCGGCCCTTCCCGGAGGAAAGACCGAATGTATCTTGCAGCGGTTATGTTATGCCTTAATGAGCGTAACGGGCGATGACGTTGTTGATCAGCGAAGCGACGTATGGCGCGCCTTGCATCAGGTCGGAATCTCTAACGACTACCTTGACGAAGGTTTCGTCCATGTCCATCGCTTCGGCGAACATGCCGAACACGTTGGTGGCGCGACGGTCGATCTGCAGCAGCAGCTCAAGCTCGTTGCCGCGATTGCGCAGGAACACGAGCTCCAGCTCGTCGAGACGGCCTCGGTAAGCGCCCGAATACGGCACCCATTCGAACTCCTGCACGAACGGCGACGAGTCGCCGAGCCGCGGCGCGTACACCGTCTCCGCTTCACGCAGCTTGAAGCCCAGCGATTCGATCGCTTGCAGCACGACGTTCATCGCCGGCGTCGGCGTCACTTCGATCCGGTCGTTGTCCGTTGGATCGACCGCCGAGCGAATATCCGCGGTCGTCTTGATCCACACCGGCGTTCTGCCGATGGAAAGCGGCGTGTTAGGGGCCAGATAAAAGCTGAAGCCGATCTCCCTGTTCTCGTTCGCGCGCATGGTGATCGGCGGCGAGACGCGCACCTTGCCTAGCTCCACGTTTTGCTGCATTTTGCTATCGTTCACTTCTTTGATGTAATAAGTCATGATGGATAAATCAATGCCTTCGATCTGCTGCTCGACCGATCCGCCATAGATCCGGACCACGCCGCGCACTTCCTCCCCCGGGCTGTAGGACGTCCGCTCCAGCAACGTATCCACCTTCGCCGCGCCGATCCCCACGCTTGCCATCATTCGATTAAATAAGGACATTCCAACACACTCCTTCGCGTTAATAACCGAGTAATACGATACTTGAGGAAAAAGGTATCACCTTCATCATATCAAATCTTTACGTGTAACGGGAGAAAAAAGAACCGCTCGCGATAAGGCATTGTTCGACCTTTGGATCAATATCGGACGCCGCCCGTTCTTCCGCGTTTCGACGATCGGCTTTCCCCGGCGTCGCGGTTCGTTTATAATTTGGCCAAGATGCGGACGAAGGAAAGGATGATGACTTTGCGCATAAAGCTGTTGTATATCGAAGACGACCTTGAAATCGGAAAGCTCGTGACGGAGTATCTCGGCGAGCGGCAATACGAAGTAACTTGGCTGACTGGCGGGGACGAGGCGCCGCGGGAAGCTGCAGGCTGCAGTCTCGTCGTGCTGGACGTGATGCTGCCCGGGCTCGACGGCTTCACGGTGGGCCAGCGTTTAAAGAAAGCGGCGCCCGACATTCCCATTCTCATGCTGTCGGCCCGCGCCTCCATCGACGACAAGCTGCAGGGGCTGCAGTTCGCCGACGATTATTTGACCAAGCCGTTCCACCTGGATGAACTGGCTGCCCGGATCGAGGTGCTGCTGCGGCGCAGCGGCAAACGTTCGGCCGAACCGACGCGGGTGAAACATCTGCTGGTATACGAGGCCGAGAACCGGGTCGTACGCGCGGATACCGGCGAGGAGCTCGCGCTCGCGGGCAAGCAATTCCATATTTTCATGTACCTCATCCGGCATTTGGGACAAATATTGACGAAGGAGCAAATATACGAAGCGGTATGGGGAGAGCCCTTCTTGGACGGCGACAAGACGTTGATGGTCCATATTCGGTATCTTCGCGAAAAAATCGAAAGGGACCCCGCCGCGCCAGAGATCGTCGAAACCATTCGCGGGCTGGGATATCGGGTGCGGGCATGATAGACGATCGTTTCGCTCCGTTCCCCGGGAAAACCCGCCGCTTGTTGCCGGGGTCGCTGAAAGGGCAATATTTGATTATCGTGCTTGCCGCCTTTCTGTTTATTCCCGTCATTCTGCCGCTAGCCAGCCTCACTTACGCCATTGTCCAGTGGAGCTCCGGCGGGACGGCGGTCGACGATCCCAAATACGGCGGCGCATCTGCCTTGATGTCCGATTGGCATGCGGCGGCGGCGGGCATGGAAGGAAAAACGCCGGACCAAATCGACGAAGCGCTTATCGAACTTAAGCGGCAATACCCCGAAGCCTCCATGTTCTGGGTCGACGAGCACGGCTCGACGAGAGAACAGCTTCCGCCTCAGCTCGAAATACCGCCTATTTGGACGCCCGAAGACGCCATCCGTTTCATGAAAGCCAGCATCGGGAGCGATCCTTATACCGTCGTGGCTTTTCTCGGGAAGGATAATGCCGGTCCCGCGTTTATGACGATTCGAATTCCGCGGGATGCGCTCTCGACGGGAGGCCCCATCGGATCGGGGACTCCGTTCTACGCAGTCTTCGTCTTTGTGATGTTCGCCGTTTTCGTCGCAATGTCGCTCCTCTTCTTCCGCCATATCCGCAGAAGGCTTCTTCGACTCCAATCGGCCATGGTGCCCAGCGACGAACGCGGAATTCCCGCTCCGGTCGCGATCAAGCGCTGGGACGAGATCGGAGCGCTGGAGCATGCCTTTAACGGCATGGTGACGAGGCTTCACGTGAGCACGGAACGGCAAGCCGAGGAGGAGCAGCTCCGCAAGTCGCTGATCGCCAATCTGTCCCATGATTTGCGAACGCCGCTCACGATCATGCAAGGACATCTGCATCAGCTGCGCGAAGAACCGCTCAGCCAGCGGGGGCAGCAATCCGTAGCGGTCATGCGGAGCAAGGCGGAGGGACTCGGCGAGCTTATCGACAATTTGCTGGCCTATACGCTGATGACGAGCGGACGCTACCAGCTGTCTCCCGAGGCTGTCGACATCGTCCGGCTTGCAAGGGAATCCGCGGCTGGCTGGTACCCCATTTGGGAAAAGGAGGGTCTTGCCGTTGACATTCGGCTGCCGCAAGAACCGCTAATTTGGCATGTGGACCGGGCGGCCATGCAACGGATGCTGGACAACCTGTTCCAGAATGTCGTTCGCCACGCGGGCGACGGCGGCTACATCGGCTTGTCGCTGGAGACGAAGGCCGGGCGGCAATGCCTCGTCGTCTCCGATCGAGGCAAAGGCATTGACGCGGTCTCCTCCGCCAAAGGCGCCGGCGTAGGATTGGCCATCGTCGACTTTCTCGCCGCCAGCATGGGGCTGATCCGCGAGACGGAGAGCTCCCCGGAAGGCACGCGGATTTATTTGTACGAGGGTGAAAGCTCCGCGGAGCGATGATTTGAAGCGCTCGACTGGCTTTAGATTTGAGAGGCGGTTTGTCGGTCCCGACGACAAACCTGCCCAAATCGGCGCGTTTGTGAGGCGGTTTGTCGGCCACGCCGACAAACTTGCCCAAATCGGCGCGTTTGTGAGGCGGTTTGTCGGCCACGCCGACAAACTTGCCCAAATCGGCGCGTTTGTGAGGC
>JAQSXN010000537.1 GCA_029256665.1 Paenibacillus sp. | reverse complement strand
GGCCAGGTATCTGGTCGTGGAACCGTTCTATGAAACCGGACTGGGAAAAGTATGGTTCGATGAGCTGCGACTGGAACCATGGGATGGACCGACCGGCTTGAAGCTGCAGCCTGAAGCTACGGCTTTAAACGTCGGGGACACCCAGGTTCTAACGCCAATTTATACGCCGGCTGGACAATCGGTTCCGCTGCAATGGCAATCATCCAACGAAAGTGTAGCAGCTGTCGTGAACGGTATAGTAACGGCGCTAACAAATGGAAGCGCTGTAATTACGGCGACCGGCCTCGACGGATTGTTGCGCGCGCAAGCTGCAGTAACGGTGGAGTCAACGGAAACGGTCGCCGCATACGGCGAGCTAAGGCTCAGATGGTTGGACAAGCTGACGGGCGTATCGCTGCTTTCGCCCGGCGATCCCGATGCCGCGGCATTCCTATCTGCTCTGGAAGAGAAGGTTTCGAACGAGAACGGAACGGGAAGCTGGGATTTACTCCATGCGGCCGCCGATGCGGAAGCTTTGTGGGAAGGCGGAATCCGTAGAAATAATAACGACTCCTCTGTTATGAGTCGTGCTTATTCCACAATCCGAGAGATGGCCGTCTCTTACGCGACGGAAGGCTCGCTCTACTATAACAATCCGGAGCTGGCGGCAGACATCGTACGGGCGATGGAGTGGATGCATGCTTATCAGTATAACGAAACCAAATCCATCGTCGGCAATTGGTATGATTGGGAAATCGGCGTGCCGCAAGCCTTGATGGATTTGAACGTGCTCATGTACGACGCGCTGACCGCGGAGCAGCGGGAGCGTTACATGAAAGTCATCGACAGATTCGTGCCCGATCCGAAAAAACGGGTGCAAAATGCCAATGTAATCGAAGTAGGCGCCAATCTGCTCGATAAAGCGCTTGTCGTCGTGCTGCGCGGCATTGTCGGAGAACGGGGAGACAAGATCGCGCTTGGCGGGGGCGTTCTGCCGGCCGAATTCGAATATGCGACTAGCGGAGACGGCATCTACGCGGACGGCTCGCTGATTCAGCATTACAATGTCGCTTATTCCGGCGCCTATGGCAGCGTGCTGGTCGGACGCGTAACCGATCTGTTGTATTTGCTTAACGATTCGCCTTGGCCTATTGACGATCCTCGTCTTCCCCGCGTATACAGTTGGCTGGAAGACAGCTTTGAGACGTTAATTTACGACGGGGCGATCATGGACAACGTCAAGGGCAGAAGCATTGCCCGTCAGCAGGATTCCGATCACGCGGCGGGACGGGGAATTATCCGCACGTTTGCCCGTCTGGCCGGGTTCGCGCCGGAGCCTTACGCGAGCCGGATGAAAAGCGCGATCAAGGAATGGGTGACGAAGGATACGAGCTTCGACAACTATTACGAGGGAATGGCCTTGTACGATGTTGCCGCTCTGAAAGCGATCATGAACGATTCGGGAGTATCCCCTCGCGGCGAGTTGATCAAACACCAACAATTCTCCGCCATGGATCGCGTCATGCATTTGCGTCCGGGCTTCGGGTTCTCGGTAAGCATGTTCTCCGATCGGATCTCGGCCTTCGAATTCGGGAATGGAGAGAACAAGAAGGGCTGGTATACCGGTATCGGGATGACCTCGTTATATAACGGCGACATCCATCAATTTAGCGACGAATATTGGCCGACCGTGGACATGTTCCGCTTGCCTGGAACGACGACGGACGGTTATGCGAAGACCCCGGCCGCATGGGCAGCTTATATGAACGGCAAAGATTGGGTAGGCGGCGTGTCGATGGACGAGCAGTTTGGAGTCGCCGGGATGGAATTTGCATTAGGACAAAGCACCGGCAGCAAGCTTCAGGGCAAAAAATCATGGTTTATGTTCGACGATGAAGTCGTAGCGGTCGGTTCGGGCATTACGAACGCGGATTCCCGCCAAGTCGAAACGATCGTGGAAAACCGCCAGTTGAATGCGCAGGGCAGCAATGAGCTGAACGCGGATGGCGAGGTCATGCCCGCCGACGCAGGCTGGCAGGAGCAATTGTCCGGCATCAGCTGGGCGCATCTGGAAGGCAATGCGCCGGGATCCGATATCGGTTACTACTTCCCGGGCACGGCCGATATTACGGCAAAGCGAGAGGCGAGGACCGGCTCGTGGCGGGATGTGAACGACAACGGTTCTACGGAACCGATCACGCGCCACTACGCTAGCCTTGCTTTCGATCACGGCACGGCGCCGAGCAACGAGGCTTACGCGTACGTGCTGTTGCCAGGGTTTGAGTCTGATCAAACGAAAAGCTACAGCCAGCATCCGGATATCGAAATCATTAGCGACGTCGGCAATGTCCATGCGGTACGCGAGAGCGGGCTCGGACTGACCGCGTTCAACTTCTGGACATCCGATACGGCCGATTTCGTTCGAAGCTACCAGCCGGCTTCCGTCATCGTGAAGGAGGAAGGGGATGTGCTGGCCATAGCGGTCTCCGACCCGACCCGGAAGCAGGACAAGCTGGTGCTCGACGTAGGCAAGGCCGTACTGGAAGAGCTGGCGTCAGACCCCGGCATCCGAGTGGTTGGGACGGAGCCGTTCCTGAAGCTCGAGGTGGATACCGCGGGAGCGCTTGGAGGCACGCGGACCGTAAGCTTCCGTTATGACGCTTCGCAAAGCCCGGATATCGGGACTGACGAGCCCGAGGCCGGCAAGCAGGAGATTGTATACGTGTCGGAAGATACGTACACCAATGACGGCAGCAAAGCGGCTCAAAACTTCGGATCCGTTGGCTATCTGAATGTGAAGAAGGGCGTAGGCGACTACTTGCGCCAAACTTGGCTGAAATATGATGTTAGCCAGCTCGAGGGTCCCATTCAATCGGCCAAACTGATCGTTTACGGCAAAACCAACGATTCTCGTTCTACGGAAACGGAAATCACCGTTCACGGTGCGGCGTCCGATGACTGGAAGGAGCAGGAACTCACCTGGAATACGAGGCCGGCCGTCGGAGGCGAGCTAGACCGCGTGCTCGTTGACGGACCGGACGAATGGCGGGAGCTCGACGTTACCGGCTTTGTGCGCGAGCAACTCGCGGGTGACGGCATCGTCAGTCTGGTTCTTCAGGGGACAAGCGACTATTCGGTGGAAATCCGCGGCAAAGAGAATCAAGCCGGCTTGTACAAATCGTATTTGCTGATCACGTTCGCGGCGGCCGAAGGCGATCTGAACGGCGATGGGAAGTTGACGCTTGGCGACTTGTCGATTGCTTCCGCAAAGTACGGTCTAAGCGAGAGCAGTCCCGAATGGGACGGAATCAAGGCTGCAGACAGGAATAGGAACGGACAAATCGACGATGCCGACTTGCAATGGTACGGCTCGCGATCGCTGAACGGGAATCCATCCGAAGGGGGAGCTGACGACAAGTGAAAACGGACAAGCTGCGCAAGGGTTTCATCATTAAGACGATATTGTCATTAATGTTTACGTTATGGCAGCCGACTCCTGCCGCAGCCGCGGAGCAGTCGGAAGAGCTGGGCGGGCTTCGTTTGAAATGGTTTGA
>JAQSXN010000536.1 GCA_029256665.1 Paenibacillus sp. | reverse complement strand
CTATGGCTATGGCTGGCATAAGACTGGAAGCGAGGGACTTGTCCGTGGATTACGGGACCAAGACCATATTAAAGGATTTGAACCTGTCGATCCCGGAGGGCAAGGTGACGGTTTTTATCGGGAGCAACGGCTGCGGCAAGTCCACGTTGCTGCGGACGGTCGCCCGCCTGCTGAAGCCGACGGAAGGCTCGGTGCTGCTCGACGGGAAACGGATCGCGGAAATCAAGACCAAGGAACTCGCCAAGAGCCTGGCGATTCTCCCGCAAGGGCCGTCCGCGCCGGAGGGACTAACCGTTCGCCAGCTAGTGAAGCAAGGACGTTATCCTCACCAGAGCTGGCTGCGCCAGTGGTCTGCGGAGGACGAACGGATGGTGGAGTACGCGCTTAACGCGACCAAGATGGCGGAGCTGGCCGACAGGACGGTGGATTCGTTGTCGGGCGGCCAGCGGCAGCGGGCGTGGATCGCGATGTCGCTGTCGCAGGGCACGGATATCCTATTGCTCGACGAACCGACGACATATCTCGATTTGACCCATCAGATCGAGATTCTCGATATGCTGTACGAGCTGAACGAGCGGGAAGGGCGCACCATCGTCATGGTTCTTCATGATCTTAATCTCGCGTGCCGATATGCCCATCATATCGTTGCGCTTAGAGATCAAAGCATCTATGCTGAAGGAAAGCCAGAGGAAATCGTGACGGAGCAGACGGTGCTGGACGTATTTCGGATGCAGTGTCAGATGCTGAAGGATCCCGTATTCAATACACCGCTGTGCGTACCGAGCGGCAAGGGGAGAAAGGTGGAAGGATCGTGACGGATTTGGCTAGCAAGGGCAAGACCCGCGATAAGAGCATGAAGGAGAGCATGGAAGCGGGCCTTGCAAGATTGGATGACCGACAGCTAGAGGAGCTGCGAAAGGCCTATGGGCTGCGCGCCGCGCTTCTTGCGGCTGATGGTGAGATCATCGCGTCTATGCCGGCGGCGGAGATGGAATCGCCGGCTGCGCTGGCGCCGTTCGTCGAAGCTTACCGTTCCATGCTGAAGGCGCCCGATAACGATGTGGCAGGCTCTTATTTCGCTTCCTCCCTCTCAGCGCTTGCTTTGGGACAGCAGAGGCTCGCAAGCCATCATGGCGTTGCAGCCGATCTTTCGCTTCTCAACGTGACCGTATACCTCCTGCGCGACGGCGACGGATATCCGCGGGTCGTCTTTGCGCTGGCAGACCCGCGGCTGGAGCAGGAGCCTTCCCTCGTGCGCGAGCCAGCGGAGCCGCTGATTGACAACGCGGAACCAACGGTTGCCCGCGCGGACCGAGAAGCTTGGATGCGAGCGGTGCTGGAGCGGCTGCACGGAGAGACGCTACGGCCGATTCTCGAGTGGTGGTCCGTCGCGACGGGACTGCGTCCCGGCTACCTTTGGGGCACCATGCCGACGCGCTTCAACCACAACATCGAGCTTCAGGAGAGCGAAGCGAACGGGGACGATGCGCTGCTAAGCCGTATTCGTCAGGGTTACCGGCAGCTTAAGGAATTGGACAAATCGTTGTTCGGACTTCCGCGCAATCCTTTTGACGTGAAGATTCGCTGGATCGAGCATATCGGAGATGCTTGCGGACAAATGAGGATGAAAAACGTTTGCTGTCTTTATTACAAGACGGACGGAGGAAGTTATTGCTACACGTGTCCCAAGTCAAGCGAAGAGGAGCGGGCACGCAGAAGACTGGAGTACCGCACCGCGCAAAGCGGTTGAACGAAGAGCGCGCGGCCATCCCCACTTCATCGGCATCGACAGATTGATGACACGATGAAGATAGGATGAAAGTTGCCATTGACTTTGTTTCTGAGAACAATTATCATTGATTTAGTATTGATAATGGTTTTCATTTTTTAATGAATTGGGCCCGCGTGAGGAACGCGGCGGGAGGAGCGTGCAGCACCATGATTCGTCTGACAACCTCGGACTTGGCTATTTCTTATGACGACCGTCTAATCGTCCAGAATTTAAATATCTCCATCCCTCAAGGAAAGGTGACCGCGCTGGTCGGGGCGAACGGCTCCGGCAAGTCCACCATTCTGAAGACGATGGCCCGGATCATGAATCCGTCGCACGGCAACGTGCTTCTGGACGGAAAGTCGATTCATAAGCAGTCCACCAAGGAAGTGGCGAAGCAGCTTGCGATTCTTCCGCAGAACCCGACGGCTCCGGACGGCCTTACCGTCTCCGAGTTGGTCTCCTACGGACGTTTCCCTTACCAGAAGGGCTTCGGTTCCATGAGCAAGGAAGACAAGAGCGTGGTGCAGTGGGCGATCGAAGCGACGGGCATGGGCGAATTCGCCGAGCGTCCGGTCGATCAGTTGTCCGGAGGACAGAGACAGCGTGCGTGGATCGCGATGGCGCTTGCCCAGGAGACGGATATTTTGTTCTTGGACGAACCGACGACGTTCCTCGATATGGCGCATCAGCTGGAGGTTCTGCATCTGCTGCAGAAGCTGAACGAAAAGAACAATCGGACGATCGTCATGGTCGTGCATGACCTTAACCATGCCGCCCGTTACGCGCATCACATGATCGCGATCAAGAGCGGCGTCGTGCGCGGAGAAGGCTCGCCGATTGAAGTCATTACACCCGATATTATGCGCGAAGTATTCAATATAGAGGCGGATATCGTACCGGATCCAAGAACCGGCGTGCCATTGTGCCTGCCGTTCGCGCTAGCCGGCTTGCCAGCCGCCGATAGAGTATTGGGCAACGAAACGGCCGGTCATAATAAGCAGACCTTGACTGCGGCAGGGGCCTAGAGGCAACGAATAGTTGTCATCACTCCCCGTTCCGTAAAGAAACGAGCTTATTTCCCCCCATCCTACGGAGGATAGGGGGTTTGCTTTTTCTCTACTTGTAGGGCGGTGGAGGACGGCGGGAAGGTCGAAAAAACTTTTCGTTTTCGTGAAAAAGAAGTTGCATTTTGTTTTTAAAGATGATATATTATTACTTGTCGCCACAATGTTTTGATGTTTAACGGCAGACAAAACTTACCGTGCGGAAGTGGCTCAGCGGTAGAGCATCGCCTTGCCAAGGCGAGGGTCGCGGGTTCGATTCCCGTCTTCCGCTCCATAATTTTGCGGCCTTAGCTCAGCTGGATAGAGCGTTTGACTACGAATCAAAAGGTCAGGAGTTCGAATCTCTTAGGCCGCGCCATTTTTCTTAGATGAATCGTATATAACGGGATGTAGCTCAGCTTGGTAGAGCACCTGGTTTGGGACCAGGGGGTCGCATGTTCAAATCGTGTCATCCCGACCAGTGTTTTTTGCGGGTGTAGTTCAATGGTAGAACTTTAGCCTTCCAAGCTAATAGCGTGGGTTCGATTCCCATCACCCGCTCCAGATTATCTAAAGCCCAGAAGCCTTGCGTAGCAAGGCTTTTTTTGTTATTTGCGAAATGATGCGACACATCTGACTGCGGGTGATAAAGCTGCTCCGACACCATAAGATTAAGCGCCGCCTAACCATGTAACGGACATCAGCGCCCTTATTTGATC
>JAQSXN010000535.1 GCA_029256665.1 Paenibacillus sp. | reverse complement strand
TAAAGAAGAGCAACCCAACATGGCTTACCGCCGCGGGTTGCTCTTTCGTTTGGTTATAAATGTTTAAGCATATCGTCAATGATCTGATAGGAATGGTTAGATGCTTGGACCGTAAAGTCAGCAAAGTTCACATGAGCGGAGCCGTCCGCCTTATCCGACATCGAACGAATGACCACAAAAGGAACGCCGTTCATCTCGCAGACTTGTGCGACGGAAGCGCCTTCCATCTCCGCGCAGGCGCCTTGCAGCGTTTGATGCAGCTGCTCTACCTTTTCCCTGCTTGCGATAAATTGGTCGCCGGATAACACGACTCCCGTCAGGCAACGCCCCGGGAACAATCTCTCGCTCGCGTTAGCCGCAAGCTCGACCAACCGGGCATCGGCTTGAAAGCGCGAATTCGGATGATACGGAATTTCGCCTGGCTGGAAGCCAAGAGGCGAGACATCCATGTCATGCTGCACGCAATAGTCCGACACGACGATATCGCCGATCTCCAGACGAGGATCGAGAGCGCCAGCTACGCCCGTAAACAAAACGGAATCCGCCCCAGCGTCGATCAGCAGCTGCGTGCAGACGGCCGCGTTAACTTTGCCCACGCCCGACTTGCAGTATATGACCGGCTTGCCATGCAATTGTCCGACATAATACGTAATGCCGGCTTTCGTGAAGGTGTTCGTTACTTCCACATGTTCGTGAAGCCGTTCGATCTCTTCGGCCATCGCGCCGATGATGCCTATTCTCTCCGTTGTCATTAGATCTAAATTCCTCCGACCGATTGCCGAACCACGATTTCATGAGGCAATACGACTTTGGCTTGTTCCACGTTTTCTTTTTTCATCAATTTGGTCAACAATCGCATCGACACAGCGCCGATATCGTACATGGGCTGGGCAACCGCGGTAAGTTGCGGACGCACCATGGACGCCATCCGGCTGTTGTCGACGCTGATAATGGAAATATCGCCCGGCACTTGGAGACCGGAATCCTGGATGCAATGGATCGCACCGATCGCCATTTCGTCCGTCGCGGAGAATACGGCCGTAGGACGCTGATCCAGATCGATAAAATATTTCATGGCGTCTGCGCCGGATTCGTATCTGTAGTTGCCAATGCGAACTAATGTGTCATCGTATGTGATGCCGGAAGCTTCCAGGGCGCGTTTGTATCCTTGGAATCTGGCATACCCGTTGGACGGATCCTGGAGGGTTCCGCTGATCATCGCGATTCGCTTGTGGCCTTGGCTTGTCAGCTTCATGACCGCGTCGTAAGCCGCGTCTTCATGGTTAATGTCGACGGACGGAATCTGATTGTTGTCGTCGCTTGTCGCGCACAACACGATCGGTACGTTGGCCGTCTTAAACGCATGCAAATGCTCTTCCGTCACGGCGCCTCCCATAAACAGCAGGCCGTCCACTTGCTTCTCCAGCAACGTGTTGATAACGCGAATTTCTTTGTCCTTCTTTTTGTCCGCGTTGCAGAGAATGATATTATAATGGTACATATTGGCAATATCTTCGATGCCGCGCGCTACTTCCGCGAAGATCGCGTTCGAAATATCCGGAATCACGACGCCAACCGTAGTCGTCTTCTTGCTCGCAAGTCCGCGCGCCACCGCATTGGGGCGATAGCCCAAACGTTCGATTGCTTCATATACTTTCTTCCTTGTTGCCGGTTTCACGTTGGGGTTGTTGTTCACGACCCTGGAAACCGTGGCCATGGACACTCCTGCTTCTCTTGCTACATCATAAATGGTTACCGTCACGGATTCTCTCTCCATTTGTCAAGGGATTTGGTATTAACAGTATGGTTCGGCCTAAGGCGCTTCGGACTTGTCCGAAATCTGAGGCCATCACACAGGGATCGCTCGCCGATTATTAACGTAATCATACGACAAAATATTACTTTTCGCAATGTGCGCGAATAAGCGGCAACAAATGGGCATGGGCGAGAACGTGAAAACGGCTGTCGTTCCTGACGAAACGTCCAAGCTTATGTAAGCATCGAGCGTCTGCTGAGCTGCTCAAGCCGCTTGTTCAAGTCGGCTATCCAAGCCTCGTCCCCAAGCGTCTGGGCTAGCAGGTATAAGTCGAGGAGCGTATTGATTCGTTGCTGGATCAGCGCTTCCACGTCCTGCCGTTCCGGCGTTTTTTTGTTCACTTTCGCTTCCACCAGCAGATCCGCCCATTCGTTGCATTCGTTAAATAGGAAAGTCTGTTTGCCGGGTTCGGCTCCGAGCTTCGCGATCAGTCCCGTCAAATCGGGTTTCACTTCGGGAATGACTTCGCTTCTGCTGCAAGCAGCGCACGAGAAGATCGGAACGTTATCGATTTCGACTTTGCCGGAATAGATCACCGTGCGAAGTTTCATCGTCATAGTCTCGCCGCAATGGCATGTTTTACGCAAAATGGGTCAACTCCTTATTCACGCGGATAAACCGCTGGTCCCTCTCCCTCTGCATGCATGCAGGCGGGAATGATAAAAGATTCGACCTTTTTTGCGAAAAACCTGCTTGGGAGGCCCATGAAATTTTTACTACTTCACGATTTTTCTCCACAGCCGCTTTATGGGCGGAATAGCCGACGCGAAGACCCAAACGGCCGCTCCGATGCAATCGTTGCGAACGTCGGCGGCATCCATCATCCGGCCGCCGACCGCCGATTGATGCAGCTCGTCCGTCACGCCGTATAATCCGCAAAGAACGACGATGAACGCTTTGACGCTCCAGCGCTCCGCTTTGACGCCTATTCCGTAATCGAAGGCGGCAGCGAGGATGAAATACGACACGAAATGTCCCCAGTTAAAATCCGTCATGCCGGGAAACAGCCGTTGAAAAAACGGCAGCATCGTGTTGATCTCGTCGCCCGTCCTGGACGACAGCGCGTAGATGACGGCCATCCAAGCGATGGCGGGCACGAACCGGAGCAGCCTTATAATGGGACGTTTGGCGGCTTTGGCAGCGATTTGATTCATAGGGACTCCTTTGGATACAATAGGTATGAATGGCACTTATTCTGATTGGAGGAGTTATATATGTCCTTGCGCAATGAAACCGTAATCTGTCTGCTAGACGACGAATTCGAGGACCTGGAACTCTGGTACCCCGTCTATCGCGTGCGCGAGGCGGGCGCAACCGTCTTGTACGCCGGACCCGAGAAGGGCAAAACCCACATGGGCAAATACGGCGTTCCCGCCGTCGCCGATCTGTCGTTCGATGAAGTAAACGGCGACGAGATTGCCGGCCTGCTGGTTCCCGGCGGATGGGCGCCGGACAAGCTGCGCCGATATCCCAAGGTGCTTCAGCTCGTTCGGGAGCTCAATGAAGCGAACAAACCGATCGGCCAAATCTGCCATGCCGGATGGGTGCTCATTTCCGCCAAGATTCTGGAAGGACGTAAAGTGACGTCCACGCCCGGCATTCGGGACGATATGGAAAACGCGGGCGCAACCTGGTATGACGAAGCCGTCGTCGTGGACGGAAATCTGATATCCGCGCGCCGTCCGCCGGATCTGCCTCCTTATGCCAAAGCGTTCGTCGAC
>JAQSXN010000534.1 GCA_029256665.1 Paenibacillus sp. | reverse complement strand
CCCTTCGCGGCGGATCATGGCCGCCTCATCCCGCTCCGACAAGGCGGTGCTCAGCACGCTTCGATTGCCGAACGCGAGGCGCAATCCGAACACGATCATGACAAAAGCGATCAGCGCCGTAGGGAACATGTATTTGTAGATCATATACTGGCGTACGATAGCCGGGAAATAATCGCCAAGCGCTTGCATGGCGATGCGGTCTACCAGGAAGTAGGCGCCGAAGCAGAGCAGCGCGATCCCGAACCATCTTTGATACGGCACGAACATCGGCAAGAGCGGCTCGTCGCTGAGCTCGCCACGTTGATAGCGGCCGATCTGCTGCAAGGCGTCAAAAAATGCGAAGCACCAGTAGAGCGGCAGCAAGAACAGGAACAGCGAAAGTCTCAAATTATCCATGACATAGATCGATAGCAAGAATCCGCCCATAAACTGCAAGCCGCGCTTCTGCAAGCCCATGTAGAGATGGCCCGCGCCGGGGAAGATCGACAGGGAGATCGCGAGCACTTTATTTTTGTGGCCCGACGCGATATGCGACTCGAAGCCTTCGAACAACGACTTATCTTGCAGCTGCTCGCCTCTATGTTTGGCCTGCAACAATTGGACTGCGTCGAACATCCCGTAGATCCAGATAACCGGCAGCGCGAGAAGGAACACCAAGATCGCACCGGAGCCCATGACCGCGCTGATGAACACGATGATCGCGAACAAGCCGATAAACGAAATCAGGAACGTGATGCCGCGCTGCGTCAGCCCCAAGTACATGTGGCCAAGGCCGGGAATAATGGACAACAGGATGGTCTTCGATTTTTCTTGTTCTTGCTCGTAGGACAATCTGCTGCCGTAGACATTCGCATACTCCGGGCCGCCAGGCTGCGGACCATAAGCTGTTACGCCGCCGCTTGCGTCGACGTATGCCGCATGCTCGCCATAGGCCGGCACGCCTCTCAGCGCCGGCGCTTTGCCGGAGATCAGCGTGAAGATCATATCGAACATGTTGACGGCGCCTACGCAGAACGCCAGCATGAGCATGACGATAACTTCATCGCCGCCGCTCCCCGAACCGATCACGATGGCCATCATTAATAAGACGAAAAACAATCCGCCGTACAATATCCCTCGAACCGGCCTGCCCAAGTAGACATGACCCGCTCCGGGAATAAACGACAGGAAAAAGGCGGCTGCCTTGCTTTTGCGCACCATTATCATTCCTTCCTCTCTTTGTTTCGATTATTATTTGAACCTGGAGGCCTGTATGCCGTCGAGCCAGCTGCCCGTGCGATTAACTAACTGCTCGGACCAGCTTGGACCGTTACTCCAAGCGTTGTCGATATCCGATTGCGAAGGCATGGCAACCCTGCTCTCGTCCAGCTTCTCCAGACTTTGCGAGAATCCGGCAAGCGCCCCCGACGCCAGCAGCAATAACGTAATGGAGGCAGCGATCGTATATTGCCAGGCGGGCCGCTGAATCCAGGAGACGCGCCTTGCGGCTGCAGGTTTCGATTGAAGGGTAGACCGCAGCGACATCGGAGGCTCAGCCAACTCGGCTTGCTTAAGCTCCGCGATGACGCGATCCTCCATGGCTTGCAGGTCCGGCAACGGCACTGCCCGCTCTTCGCCGGCACCGCTATTCGATTCACTCTCCAGCATGCGCATCAACAACCCCAGACATTGCTCGCATTCCATCAGCTCAGCGTCCACTTGTTCGCGCTCCGCCCCCCCAAGCGTCCCGCTTACGTATCTCCGCATGTCTTCCGCCGATATATGCGATGCACGTGATTCCCTCATTCGAAATCCTCCTTTCGCCAATGCCGCCTCATCCAGCTTCTCGCCCGGTACAGCCGGGATTCGACGCTTTTGCGCTCCAATCCGGTTTGGGCCGCGATCTGATCATAACTTTTCTCTTCCATATAGAAGGCCTCTACGACTTCGCGATAATGCTCTGGCAAGCCGTTAACCCGCTCGTGCAGCAATCGCCGCCGTTCCTCGGTCATGGCGACCTCTTCGGCCGCCGGGGATGGCGCTGCGCTTAACATGCCTATGGCGGCTTGTTCGGCCATCTCATGCCGCACGGCTTCTGCTCCGCCGCCCGCGAGCTGCTCCGGCCTTCTCGCCTTGCTTCGTTTGTAATCGATGGCCCGGTTCACCGCAATTCGGGTAATCCAGGTCTTGAATCCGTCATGACGATAATCCGGGAGGGAGCGGTAAATGCGGAGCAGCACTTCCTGCGTGACGTCTTCCGCATCATGCGGCGACTGCAGCACGGCGTAAACGGTGTTATATATATAGGATCCGTAAGCCTGCACGAACGGTCGATACTGCTCGGGCCCGCCGTCCTGCATCGCCTTGATCCACGCATCGTCGTGAATGTCGCTCTCCCCCTTCCCGTTTATATAGACGTTAGCCGACTAGGCAAACCCTGCGCTGTTTTTATTTTTTTTCAAAAGCTTTTAATAATTGCGATTTTCAAAAATACGCTTTAAAAGAGTTTGTCTTCCCAAGGAAAAATGGCTGTCGACTCATAGTCCTCGTACGGCATTCCTTCCGTTCGAACCAAACCATATTTGTGTGAAGCTTACTAAAAACAGAGCACTTTTACACCGTTCAGAGCCCCATCCTGGCTTTTGAAGCCTGAACCGTACACTTTTACACCGTTTGGAGCGGCTTCTGAGGGATGCGGGCCATCCGTGCTTCCGAATTGGATAGGCAATGATGACCGATGAATCGATTCACGCGATTATTCCTCCATGGGCGGAGCGCAGCTTATCGAAACCTTGCTCGGCAATTCCAGCCAATAGCTGGACTCATGTTCTCCGCTTCGCGAACATAACAAAAGCTGCCCAAACGGCTTCTATGAAGCCTGGGGCAGCCTTCTGTTGCAAATCCATTCACTGTTGCCTTGCCGCTATTGCAGCTTTTCCTTCAGTTCCTCCGGCGAGCGATCCCACCACTCCGCGTTATGCTCCGTCAGCAGCTTGCGAAGAGCGGCCTTCTCGGTCTCGCCCAAGTTCTCGAGCATGTATCTGCGCTTGAGGGCGGAGTCGAGACGGTTGACGTGATCCGCGAGAATCTTCCAGCCCCGCTTCGCCTCCGTATCCACGAGCATCTCGCAAGAGGTGACGCCCGCGTAATACGAGCCTTCCTCGTTGCGGTCGACGGCTACCCAGACGATCCAACAAGGACGGCCGTTCGGCGTGTCTTCCTTGTTCGGCGTAAACTTGATGCCCCGCTCCACCTTGCTCTTGGCGTGCATAATGCCAACGTCGATATACGCGACGCCGTCGTCGATCATGACGCATGCCACGTCGCTAAGGTCGATGGACCCCGCTCCGAAGCCTTTATGTTTCTTGTTGCTCACCACGTTGAGCGACAAGGATTTTTTCTCCTTAGTTGCCGGTTGTTCCGGCGTATTTCCTTGCTCCGTCACGCTTATCCCACCTCTCCATACAATAATTCCATTTTAGCTAATAATCTTGGAATTGCAAACATATACATGCTGTAGATGCTTGTCAACGGGAGGGAAACGTTCAATGACTCCACGCAA
>JAQSXN010000533.1 GCA_029256665.1 Paenibacillus sp. | reverse complement strand
GGCGGGATGATCCCGCTGCAGGCGGTTCGTGTAATGCCGGCCCATCTCGCGGAACGGGCTGAGCAGTTCCGGATCCATCCGCAGTCCGTGCACGAGCCAGCCGGGATCGAACGTGACGACCAGCATGACGAGATTTTCGGACTCGTAAGCGCAGTGCAGATCGTTGGAATTGATGAGGAACACGTCACCCGCTTCGAACTCGTACGTCTGGCCGTTGATGATATAATAGCCGGTTCCGGATTTGATCAGGTTAATCTCGAGCACGTCATGCCAATGCATGAGCTGGTAGAGGCTCATCACCCCGATCGTCTCGGCTACGATCAGCGGATAATGATGAGCTAATTTCACTTTTTCTTTCGGAATTAAGCTAGTTTTATCGCGGATTGACATTCTAACCCCCACTTTCATGGCCGATTGAATTGAAAACGCTAGCAGTCTCATGAATGTGTCATAAATCCTATCATCCTATTTAATCCGATCTGCGGCGGTATGGCAAGTCTATGTCTTGTGTAAGAAGTCAACTCCCATATATATACAATAGAAAGAAACCGAACGCTCAGGCTTCCGTCTGAGAACGATCGGCTTCGATTGATAAACGCGTTTATCGATTAAGGAGAAGCTCATACTCATGCAGCTCGAACCCGTCTTTCACCTCGTCGCCCTGCGCATCCGCGATACGACCGGCGATAACCGAGTCAACAACGCATGTAAGCAAGCGGCGAGCAAACACGAGGTCAGGCCCGGCATAAAGCGCTCCGGAGCGGCGTAGAAATAGACGGCCGCTAGCGCGATCGAGGCGAATGCCGCGAGATTGTATCCGTAGTAATACCGATACGCTCCGTCGCCCCCCGCCAGCGAAGGGACGTCGATACGCTGCTTTTGAACGAATACGTAATCGATGACCAAAACGCCCGCAAGCGGCACGGCGAGGCCGCCAAGCGCGTGGATGTAAACGGCCGCGTGATCGATAATGCCCGGAAACGAGCAGACGGCCGCCGACGCCATTCCGAAAATTCCGGTCATCTTGATGCGGCTCATCGTCGGAAACGCGTTAAGCAGCGACATCCCGCCGGTATACGCGTTATTTAAATTGATTGCGCATAAGCTGACCAGAACGCCGAGCAGCACGAGCAGCTGAATTCCGATCGTGTCGCTTAACGAGCTTGCCGCCACGTATGGATTCCATTCGCCGGAAGCGATCGAGCCGTAAGCGACCAAGCTTGCCGTCACCGCCATTCCCAGCACGCTGCCAGCAAGGAGGCCGAAGAAAGCGTCGCTTCTGCGCCTGGCGTACCGGCACAGGTCGGACGACCCGCTAATGGCGGGAACGTATTGCGCGAATGCGAGCCCGGCGTATAGCATGAAGCCTCCGATGGACGGAACGCCTCCCGAGGACAGAACGGTCGACCATTGGTACGGGGGCGATTTGGCTGTGACGAACAAGACGGCAAGCACGATCATGACGATCGTTAACAACGGGAAGATGAACCGGACCGCCAGTTGTACCGTCTTATAGCCCGCGATGGCGAGCAGCGTCATGACGACGGCGAACAGGAGCGACAACCACGCTACGTTGGCGTCTATCCCCGCCAGCTCCCGTAGCATAAAAGCCACGACGACCGCCGCTCCTACCGATTGAACCGAAAACCAATACACGGCAATCAAAGCCCGAAGCAGGGAACCGAAATATTTGGAGCCATTGATTCCTAGGATCATCCTAGCCGCGAATTGACCGGTAATGCCGTAGTCGACGCCGGGAAAGGAGAACAAGGCGACCAGCAGAAAGGCAAGCAAGCAGCCGGCGATCATGCTGCCGATCGCCCATAAGAACGGCAAGTCGCCTTGCAAGACGGCCATGGCGGGCAACAGGAAATTGCCGGAGTTGAACGAAAACGAAAATTGCAAAAAAAAGTAATCGTACCATTTGGACGTGCGCAGCGCGGCCGGCACCGGCTCCAGTCCGATTTTCTCTATAAAGGCCAAGTCGTTTCCTCTATTCGTCTAGTTAGCTGCCAGCGCCTTTATCCCCGTCTGCATCATGACGATTTCCTCCGCCAAGTCATCGAGCCGTTTCGCGATCTGCGGATCGGTTATCTCGTTCGCGGCATTAAAGTGTCCGCCATGCGCGTACACGACGCTCGGGGCCGTATAACACCTAAAGTAGCCGGCAATCGGCTTCACCTGGTTCTCGACGACCAAATAATGCTGATACGTGCCGCCGTTCGCCACCAGCCCCATGACCTTGCCCCTGAAGACGTCGTCGGGGACGAGATCGAACAAATTTTTGAGCGCGCCGGTTAGCGAAGCGCGGAAGATCGGCGTGCCGACGACAAAGAAGTCGGCGCTTGCCAATTGGTCGATCACCCGTTTGGCGTCTCCCGAATAAGTCAGCGGATCGCGCCCGTCGCAGAACGGCAAATCGACGGTTTTGAGATCCAACAGCTCCACGTCGATGGAAGGATGATTTTTTTTCACCTGATCCAGGACGCGCTTGACGATAATGGCGGTTTTGCTCCCTGTCACCGTTCCCGAAATGCCTACTAGCTTCAACGTCATGCCTCTTCCTCCGTCCGATTCAATTAATTGCTCTTGATTTCCTCGACATAGAACATCTGATCGATCCTCGGCATGTAATTTAAATCATCGCTGACGCCCATAAAGTTGACGTCCTGATACAAATAGATATACGGCAATTCCTCGGCGACGATCTGCTGTACCTCTTTGTATTGCGCCGCCCGCTCTTCGGGATTCATGTTGACGGCGGCCAAATCCAGCAGTTCGTCCACTCGCGGATTGCTGTAGCCGAACGCCTTGGGGTGGTAAGTCGAATGGAAATGCCCCAGCGCGTGGGAGGCGTCGAACAACGTATTGTTCCAGCCCGTGAACAGAAGCTCCTTGTTATCGCCGTTCGTGCGCATGGCGACGTACTTGCTCGCCTCGAGCAATTCGAGATTGACCTTGATTCCCACCTCTTCCAACATGCCGGCGATGACCTGGGCGGTATCGCTATCCGCGTAGGAACGGCCTTGCGAGGAGGTAAGCGTAATTTCCAGATTGTTATCGTAACCCGCTTCCGCCAGCAGCTCGCGGGCGCGCTCTTGATCGTAACGATACGTATTGTACAGGCTTTCGTCGAATCCGAACGTGCCGGGGACGGGACGCGTTCGCGTAGGCTTGCCTTCTCCGTTCGCGAAGATGTCGCTCAGCACCTGGTTGTCGATCGCGTAATCGATCGCCTGCACGACTCGCGGATCGGATGTTTTAAATCCTTCGTTTTGATTGACGTACAGCATCCTTACCGTCGTCGTATCTGACTTGATCACGGATGTGCCTTCATTATTGTTGACGCGGTCGAAGTCGATCGGCGGAATCGAATTGGCGACCTGCACGCCGCCGGTAAGCAGCTCCGCCACGCGAGTAGACGTCTCGATGATGGTGCGGAATACGACCGTATCCCACTCGGATACGTCGCCGCCGAAATAGCCGTCGAACTTCTTCATCGTCATGCGGTCTCCCTTAAGCCATTCCACGAATTCGTAGGGA
>JAQSXN010000012.1 GCA_029256665.1 Paenibacillus sp. | reverse complement strand
GTTTGATCGCATCGCGAACGGATCGAAATTGGTTCATGATCTCCTCTTCCGTTCCGGTCGCCTTGGCTGGATCGTCAAATCCCCAATGCCACTTCGTTACCTGGTTATTCGATATGACAGGACAATGTTCATCGGCGTGGCCGCATAGCGTAATAACGAAGTCGGCTTGGTTTAGAATAGCCGGATCGATGACGTCGGAGCTGTTCCGGCTGATGTCTACGCCGGCTTCCTCCATGACAAGCACGGCTCGCGGATTAAGGCCGTGCGCCTCTAACCCGGCGCTCTTCACCTCGTATTTGTCTCCGCCAAGCGCCTTTAGAAAGCCGTCAGCCATTTGGCTTCTGCAGGAATTGCCCGTGCATAAGAAATAGACAAGCGGTTTATTGTTTTCCATGATTCCAATCTCCCTTATTCTGGTTTTATGTGAACTCAGCCGAAACTGAATTTATAACATCTCAAGCAGGCTAAGCCATACAAATAGACCGACAAGCGTAATGAATAACGTAGGAACCGTTAGAAGAAGTCCCACTTTGAAGTAGTAGCCCCAGCTGATTTTTACGTTCTTCGCAGATAGGACATGCAGCCACAACAACGTAGCAAGCGAACCGATGGGCGTAATTTTGGGACCTAAATCCGAGCCGATGACATTGGCGTAAATCAACGCCTCCCGAATAAATCCACTCGTCTGGGTGCCTTGAATGGCTAATGCGTCAATCATGACCGTAGGCATATTGTTCATGACGGAAGATAAGACGGCGGCGATAAACCCCATCCCCACTGTCGCGGCGAATAAACCATTGTCCGCAACCCGTTGGATGACGTCTCCTAACATATCGGTCAATCCTGCATTCCGGAGCCCGTAGACGACGACATACATGCCGATGGAGAAAAAGACGACGGCCCAAGGCGCATTTTTCACCAGCTGCCAGGTCTGAATAGCCGGGCTTTTATTGGCGGTAAACAAAAACGCAAGAGCTGCAAGACCGGCGATGACGGATACGGGAACGGCAAACCATTCGCTAACGAAATAAGCGATGAGCAATGCCCCAAGAATAACCCAGGAAAGCTTAAACAACCGCTGGTCTTTGATGGCTTCCCTAGGGTGTTTCAGTTGCGTTACATCGTATTTCCTCGGAATGCTCTTGTTAAAGAACAGATAAAGAACGATCAAACTGGCAACGATGGAGAAAAAGTTGGGCACTAACATCCTTGATGCGTATTCCGCAAAACCAATGTTGAAATAATCGGCGGAAACGATATTGACCAGATTGCTGACAACAAGCGGCAACGAAGCGGTGTCCGCTATAAATCCGCTCGCCATAACAAAGGGAAGAATCATCTTCTGCTCGAACCTAAGCTCTCTAACCATGGCAAGCACGATTGGGGTGATAATAAGCGCCGCTCCGTCGTTGGCGAACAATGCGGAAACCGCCGAACCCAGCAAAATAATGTACAGAAACATCAACAAGCCGTTACCGCGTGCCAAACGTGCCATATGCAGCGCCGACCATTCGAAGAAACCGATCGCATCCAGCACCAATGAGATGAAAATGATCGCGACAAAGGCCAATGTGGCATTCCACACGATGCCCGCCACCGTCCCTACGTCGGCGAAACTTACAACGCCGAATATTAAAGCAAGAATAGCGCCTGCCGTTGCGGACCAGCCAATGTTTAATCCCTTCGGCTGCCAGATGACAAAGGTCAGCGTAACCAAGAAAATAAGAACAGCTAAGATCACCATGGAACATCCTCCGTATTACTTACACTCGTTTTTTAATTGATTCACTTTTTCCTTTAATGACGGAAGAAGATTCACGATCGCCTGGACATCGGGTTTATCCTCGATATGAAGGGAATAATAAATCCACTGCCCTTTTCTGGTTTCGCTGACAAGACCGGCCGCTTTTAGTTTGCGCAAATGTTGGCTGGCGTTGGGCTGCGACGTTTCCAACAGCTCGGCGATATCGCAGACGCAAAGCGCGCGATCGTTCAACATGGCCACAATCGTAAGTCTTGTTTTATCCCCTAATAGTTTTAGTTGTTCCGCCATCGTGTCGATTTGTTGCATCCGTTCCCTCCTCCGTAGCTTTGATATGATGAGCATAATTATATACGAATGTAATTATATAAGTAAATGATTATATGATTAATATTTTGTAAATCGGACGTAAGTCAGTAGCAACTAAAACGTAATAACCGGCGATCGCTATTAAGCGATCGCCGGTGCTTGTCGTATCCACTAGCCGCGCTATTTCGAATATCTCAGTTGGACAACAAGACGTCGCTGAATCACCACAACTTCTCGCGCACCCAAATAGACAACCGGCTTTAAGGCCGGTTGCCGAGGTAATGATATGAGGAACGGCATTCGTTATGCCTATATTAAGCCGTTTCTTCCTTAAAGGAGATCGTAATCCCCCGCTTGCCAAGCTCCTGCAAGAACGGATCGAAATGACGGCCGACGATGACGTCCTCGATCGCCGCAACGCCGCGTTTCTCTAGCTTCCCTTCGGCCATCCACTCCGCGAGCAGAATAGCCGGGAAGCCGGTCGTTTTCGCCATGGAGGTCATCTTGCGCTCATTGTCGTAATGATCGACCATTTCCCATTCCAGCTTCTTACGCTCGCCGCCCCGCGTACCCGTCACGGTGACGCGGAGAACCGTAATATCCTCGTTCGAGCCGCCTTTCATTTGGCGCTCCAGCAATCGGACGGCCAGCTTCTGCGGGGAGACGAGCGCTCCGTCGACTTCGATTGGCGTTTCGTCCAGGAAGCCTAGCTCGGCGAGCACGCTCATCTTGTCCCAATGGCCTTTATAGCGGACGGTTTTCTCGTACAGCCTCTTGACTTTCGACTTTAACGTATAAGCCGTGCTGTGCGCGTCCGTGACGACCGCCTCGCATTCGCCGACGGGCTCGGGAAATTGCAGCCGCTCCATCCTCGATAACGGAGGCAGCTTGACTAGTTCCCCATTCTCTACCGCGAGCGCCGGCTTCGTGCATAGACCGAGCAGGCTCTCGAGCCGGAAGACGACTTGATACCAGAGCGGCGGCAGCGGATGACGGGGCAGGCCGCCGCACAGCATGACGGCTTCATCCGCCTCGCCCAGCAGCTCGATCCCGCGAGCGGCGAGGAAATTCGCGATTCCAGGCGCGACGCCGGCTCCGGGAACGATAAGCACGCCGGCTTCGAGCGCTTGCTCGTTTAGCTCCGCCTTCTCTTCATAGTTGGAGCCGACCAGGTCGATTAGATGGCATCCCGCCGCAATCGCCGCTTTGATCGCAAGAGGACTGAGCGCATGCGGCAAACATCCAACGGCGATATCGGCTCCCTGCAGCGTCTCGACCAACCGGTCATATTGGTCCAGCATGGCTACCTTCCCGGAAACCTTGGGATGGTCAGCCTGTCCTACGCAGCGCTCTACGCTGGCTGAAGCTGCATCTACCGCCACGACCTCGACGATCGCGGCGCTTCTGGCCAACTCTCGTACGACAACGGTGCCGATCATTCCGGTTCCTAACACGACTACGCGCATCGGTTACCCTCCTAGATTCTCGTTTGCGAATTCAAATAATGCAAAGTTAAAGCAATTCCCGCTTCGTTCATTAATTCCACATCATGAGCGCCGCTCCTTCCCGCCTTTCAGCACTTCCGGATTGCCGATATGCTCCGGCCTTTCTCCTTGCAAGACGGAAATCGCGTTCCGGGCCACCGTCGTCGAGGCGATGCGGTTGCACTCGACCGTCGTTCCTCCCACATGCGGCGTCACGATCACGTTCGGCAACGACAAGAGCGGCAGCCCTTCCTCCGGAGGCTCCGGATCGAATACGTCCAGCCCCGCTCCGGCCAGCTTCCCTTCAAGCAATGCGGCGTACAGATCTCCCTGGTTCAAGACCGCGCCGCGGGCGGTGTTAACGAAGTAAGCCGACGGCTTCATAAGCGAGAATAATCTTCGGTCAACCGAATGTCGGGTCTGTTCGTTAAGCGGGATGTGCAGGGAAACGAAATCGGAATGCGCGAAAATCTCCTCTAAGCTGGTCGTCAGCCTAACGCCTAGCTCGTTCGCAAAATCGTGTTTGGCCGAATCGATCTCCCGCACCCATGCGGTCACCTCCATCTCGAAGCCGAGCTTTAACCGCTTGGCCGTTTCCCGGGCGATTTGGCCGAATCCGACCAGTCCCGCTTTTTTGCCCTTCAGCTCGTAGGTCGGAATGCGGGTCCGGGACGAATAACGGCCCTTGCTCATTTCGTCATGCAGGCGAATCACGTTCTTGCTCAGCGCGAGCATCAGCATCACGGCGTGCTCGGCGGTTGACGCTTTGTTAACCGACGGAGCATGGAGAACGGGTATTCCATGTGCCGTCGCGTACGCGACATCGATGTTATCGAGCCCGACGCCCGCCCCCGATATCACTTTCAGGTTCGGATTCGCGTCGATCACCTCCCGCGTGATTCTCGCGGGTGCTCTAAGCACGATGCCGTCCACTTCCTTCGCCAGCCGGCAGAGATGCGGAATATCGTATCGGTCGGTTCGCACGACCTCGGCTCCTTGCTTCAGGACGCGTTCCCCTTCCTCATGGTACATCGACAGAATTTGAAGCACTTTCGGTTTTTCCATGACCCAGGCTCCTTTCTCCGGGCAGCGGCGACGGAAACCATGCTATAATAAGCTCCATAACAGGCGAGGAGCGATTATGGCATGTATCTTGAACAAATTGCCCAAACGATCGTCGACAACACGAGCGAAATCATCGGTTATCCCATTATAATCACGGACGAGAAAGGAAGCATTATCGGCTCGACGGACCGCAGTCGTCTAGGGAGCCTCCATATAGCCACGTTCGACGTCCTTCGCCGAAACCAGCCCGTCTCCTACGAGAAGGAAGATGTCGAAGCGCTTGAAAACATATTGCCCGGCATCGCGACGCCGATCGTCGTCAATGACAAGGTTATCGGCGTTCTTGGCATTGCCGGTAATCCGGCAATGATCAAGAACTACGCGCAGCTCGTCAAAAGCCACGTTGAATTGATGTTTCACGAATCGTTCAAGAAGGAAACGACGGTTCTCGAGTCCAAAGCGCTGGACACGCTCGTTCAATATCTGTTGTTCTCCGGTCGTCCAGACGACACCGATCCCATGATCGAATACGGCAAAATGCTGGGGTTCCGGTTCGATCTGGAACGCGTATGCGTGATCATAGAATTGGACTTGCTCTCCCTTCAACTGCCCGCTCTTGAAGGGGGGATGGATAAATACTCGCTGCCGCACTTTCAGAAACAATTGATCGAGCAGGTCAAACATTTGTTCGTCGACCATCGTCAGGATATCTTCTCCCTGCTGAACCTCGAGCAGATGGTCGTCCTCAAGACCGTTCTGCCGCACGAGCGGGATACGATCGTCTCCAAAGTCGAGAACCGGATGCAAAGACTCAATCAATTCCTGGGGGAGAAGCATCAAGCCAGCGCGGCGGTCGCGCTCGGGAACGTCGCGAACGGCGTGAACGGGATTAAGCAGTCGTACGAGAATGCCGTCCGTACGTTGACCGTCGGCAAGAGGAGTAAGCTGTCCGCGCGATTCTATAACTTCAATGACTGGGAATTGACGCTTGAACTCTTGGTCAAGGAATTATCCCCGTACATCATCGATAAACTGACCGGACAGCTGGTTGCGCTCCGGAATCACGGAAGCTACGAAACCTTGGCCGCCACGTTCCTTGCCTATTGCAAATCCAATATGAACTTGAGCGAGACGTCCCGAACGTTATTCATTCACCGGAATTCCTTGCTATACCGGTTGGACAAAATTTCGGAGCTGACGGGTCTCGACCTCTCGTCCTTCGAGCATTGCCTGCTCCTGTACGTCGCGATCAGAAACGGCCGGCATCAATAATTGTCGATCTGAGCGCGCTGCAGCTTCCCGCTGTAATCCACGTAGATGGATTTCCATTCCGTATACACGTCTAGCGAAGCGACGCCGGAGTCCCGATGTCCGTTGCCGGTCCCTTTGGTTCCGCCGAAGGGCAGATGAATCTCCGCGCCGGTCGTGCCCGCGTTCACGTACACGATGCCCGTGTCGAGATCCCGCATGGCCCGGTAAGCGCGGTTGATGTCGCGCGTGAAGATGGAGCTGGATAGGCCGAACGCCACGGCGTTGTTGATCGCGACGGCATCCTCCAAACTATGTACCGAAATGATGGAGACGACCGGCCCGAAAATCTCCTCCGACGCGATCCGCATCTCGGGCTGCACGTCCGTAAACAGCGTCGGCGCATAGAAATGGCCTTCCTCCGGACCGCTCTCCGCCGCGATTCGTCCACCGCATAACAGCTTTGCCCCCTCCTCGAGACCAAGCCGCACATAGCCGTCGATTCGCTCCAGCGAAGCGCGGTTGATGACCGGACCGACTTGAACGGACTCATCAAGACCGTTGCCGAGCTTTAATCGCGCGATGCGTTCCAGCAGCCTTCGTTCCAGCTCCTCTTTGACCGATGCATGCGCGATGACGCGGCTGCATGCCGTACAGCGTTGTCCGCTGGTGCCGTACGCGCTCCATAGGATCCCGTCGACGGCCAGCTCGAGATCGGCGTCGTCCATCACGATGACGGCATTCTTGCCGCCCATCTCCAGCGAGGTCCGCTTGAGCAACGCGCCGGCTCGCTCATTGATCCGTTTGCCTACTTCGTTAGAGCCCGTGAAAGAAATCAAGTCGATGCCGGGATGATCGACGATCGCGGAGCCGACGACGCTGCCGGACCCGTGCACGAGATTTACGAGCCCCTTCGGCAGCCCGGCATCTTCATATGCCTTGACAAATTCGGCCGCGATCATCGGGGTCTCCGTCGCCGGCTTCCAGACGACGGCATTGCCGGCCACGAGCGCGGGCAGCGACTTCCACGACGCGATCGCGATCGGGAAGTTCCAAGGGGTGATCAGCCCGGCGACCCCCACCGGCACCCGGATGCTCATCGCGAATTTGTCGCGCAGCTCGGACGGCACCGTATCGCCGAACAACCGGCGTCCTTCTCCCGCCATATAGTACGCCATGTCGATCGCTTCTTGGACTTCGCCTCTAGCCTCCGCGATCACTTTGCCCATCTCGCTCGTGAGAATTCGGGCCAGCTCTTCTTTGCGTTCCTTAAGCAAGTGCGCCACTTTGTACAGGACGTCCGCCCTCTCGGGAGCCGGGACGAGCCGCCATAGCTTCTGAGCGGCAACCGCCGCTTGGACGGCAAGGTCGACTTCTTCCTTCGTAGACTGCGTAACTTCCCCTAGCGTTTCGCCCGTCGCGGGATTCCTGACGGCCTCGAATTTTCCGGACGACGATGCTTTCCATTCCCCATTGATATAGTTCACGATCGTTTTCATTGAACTCCCCCGTCATTTTGCGAATTATTGTTTTATTCTGCTCATGGCCTCGATCAGCCGCCCGTTCGGCACCGACACGGAAATTCGAACATACCCTTCTCCTCCAGGACCGAAAGCGCTCCCCGGCGTAAGGATGACGCCCGTCTCCTCCATGACGCGGGTTACGAATTCAGCCGATGCATATCCGGTCGGAACCCGGGCCCATATAAAGAAGCTGCCTCTCGGCGGCTGCGCCGAGGCTCCGATAGAGGCCAAACCGTCCAGCACGACCTCCATCCGCTCCCGGTATACCCGGTTATGCTCGTCGATGGAACGTTGGTCGCCGTTCAGCGCGAAAGCCGCCGCCTTTTGGATCGGAGTGAATTGGCCGGTATCCGTATTGTTCTTAACGATCGACAATGCTTTCAGCATCTGCTTGTTCCCGACCGCATAACCGATTCGCCAGCCCGTCATGTTATAGGTCTTGGACAGCGACCCGAATTCCACCGCGATTTCCTTGGCCCCATCCGCCTGCAGGATGCTCGGTGCCTTATACCCGTCGAAGGTGACCATGTTGTAGGCGGAATCGTGGGCGATCGGAATCCGATGCTTCCGGGCGAAGGCAACGGCGCTACGGAAAAATTCGGGTTCCACCGTCGCCGCCGTCGGATTGCCGGGAAAATTGAGAAACATAAGCCTTGCCCGCTCGGCTGTTTCGATCGGGATCTCATCGAACCGAGGCAGAAATCCGTTCTCTTCCGTCAGGGGCATGTCATGCGTTTGTCCGCCCGCGATCGTCGTCGCCATCCGATAAACCGGGTAACAAGGATCGGGCACGAGCACCACATCGCCGGGATCGATCATGGCGGGGAGCAAATGCGCGATCCCCTCCTTGGATCCGATCAAAGCTATTACCTCGGTATCCGGATCGAGCTCGACTTCGTATTGCCTCCTGTAGAAATCCGAAACCGCTTGCCGGAATTCCGCGCAGCCGATGAAGCTGGGGACGTAAGGAGGAATTTGCGCCACGCGCCTGGATGGATCAATCACCTTCCGCCATCACCTCTTTCCTGCACTAAAGGTACCTTTTTTCGGTCCTTTGAAACTATGTTAGATTTGCACAAAAAAGCGAATCCGGAAGCCATCGATTTCCGTGCAAATTGAACAAAAAGGGGCGCTCTTCTCGCGGCAGTTCCATTCGATCTATTCATATATCCAAAGATTCTGTACAATCAGAGCGTTGGGATACCATAAAAAGGTGGAAAAACGAGATGACGGCAAAGCGATATCGGGATACATGGGCAGAGGTTTCTTTGGATGCCATTGAACATAACGTGCGGTTGTTCAGAGCCAGTATGGGACGATCCGCTCGTCTGATGGCCGTGGTGAAAGCCGACGGCTACGGTCATGGCGCCGTGGAAATCGCGTTAACGGCTATGGAAGCCGGAGCCGATTACCTCGGCGTAGCTTTTGTTGACGAGGCAATCCAGCTTCGGCATGCAGGCGTGCAAGCTCCCATTCTGATTCTGGGCCATACGCCCGTTCATGCGATCGAGGAGGCAATCCGGCAACAACTCACGATCGCCGTCTCGTCCCGCGAAATGCTTGCTGAGGTGGCGGGCCGCGCAGAGCGTCTAAATCGGCAAGCGCGGATTCATCTCAAGGTCGACACGGGCATGTCCCGAATCGGCTTCACGGCGGAAGACGTGCTGCCTGCGTGCCTCTCGATCTCGCATTCACATACGATTATCGAGGGTATCTTTACGCATTTCGCGGATGCGGACAACCCGGATCCATCCTTTACCCACGGACAATACGACGCGTTTGTCGTCCTGCTGAAACGGTTAGCCGAAAGCGGCGTCCATATTCCGATCAAACATTGCTGCAACAGCGCGGCCGCCATGAAGTTTCCGGACATGCACATGGACATGGTGCGAGTGGGAATCGCCTTGTTCGGTTTGTCCCCGTTGCCGGAGGCTCTTCCTTCATTCCCGTTACGGGAAGCGATGCAATTGAAAACCAAGATTTCATTCGTGAAGACCGTCAACAAGAATAAGCCCGTGAGCTACGGGCTTACCTTTGTTACCGAAATGGATAGTTTGGTTGCGACTCTCCCCGTTGGTTATGCCGACGGGTTGTCGCGCCAGCTATCCAATACCGGACTTGTTCTTGTCCGCGGGAAGCGGGTTCCCATCATCGGCCGGGTGTGCATGGATCAAACGATGATCGACGTGACCTCCTTGCCGGACCTGTCGGCCGGAGAGGAAGTCACCCTGTTCGGCATGTCGGAAGGAGACGGAATCTCGATTCGCGAAACCGCGGCTCTCATGAACACGATCCCGTATGAAGTCGTTTGTCTCGTCGGCAAGCGGGTCCCCCGGGAATACGTGCGGCATGGGGAGATGGTCTCTACGTCGAATCACCTCATTCAATAACAAAATAAGCCCCGGAATACGGGACTTTCAATCATGAACCGGTGCCTTGCTTTCTGCGGAATTCGGTTGGCGTCAGCCCGATATATTTCTTGAACATGCGATTGAACGAGGTAATGTTCCGATAACCGACGGCTTCCGAAACGTCTTGAATTCTGTGCTTGCCGTCGGCGAGCAGGCTTGTCGACTTCATAATGCGGGTTTCGTTAATAAAGTCCGTGAGATTCATCCCGGTTTTTTCCTTGAAGTAAGTGGACAGATATCCTCCGCTCAAGTTCAACCGCTCTGCCAGAAGATCCAAATAAATTTCCTCCGACAAATGCCGGTTGACGTAATCGACGACGAACGTGGTGATCGGATCCCGCAGCTCCTTCTTATCCCGGAACGCTTTCGCCGCGAGGGCGGTCCATCCGATCAGCAGCCGCTCGAGATCTTCCGCTGCAATGCATTGCTGCATCGTCTTCTCCGATTCGTGGAAGATCTCTTGCAGCCGCGCCGGGGCGATGATGATAGGGGATGCTTCGCTCTTGATCTTGCCGATCAAGTTTCTGCCGAACTCGAGCCAAGCGGAAGCCTTTGCCTCCTTTCCCTGCCATTTGGCGAACAGCCGTTTGATCAGATTGGAAAGCTGGGATTCGTTCCCCTCGCGCAGATTGACCAGAAATTCCTTCCACTGATCGGGCGACAGATCGATTGGATCCTCGCTTGCCGAGCGCTCCGTTATCAATTGCGTCCGATCGGCCATGACGCGGTCGCCTACCATTTCCTGCACTTCCGCGTAAGCGGACGCGATATGGTCCGAATGGCGGAATACGCTCGAGACGGCGATCGTGACGGTCCCGAACGCGATGTCCTGTTCGAATAACGTCTCCAGCCGATTGAGCTGTCCGACGATGTCCTCCCTGTTATCCTCTTTTATTCTTGTACATGTGATACCCCTTTCGGTTGTTTAATGGTTGGGTTGACTGCGCTTTCATAATCTTGAATCGGTTGCCGACGAACACCCCTCCTTTCCCCTTTTATGATAGGAAGAGGCGATTGCCGCGTAAATGACCGAATGCGAGTCTTTCGGCATTATTTTCGACTATCCGTAAAAAAGCCCAATATCCCAAAAACATCCGATATAACGGAAAAAGCTCCGGTAAGCGGAGCTTTCGATCAGGTCTTGTTCTATCGTTGTTCGTCCAAATAAAATCGGAACATTTGCTCGAATAACACGAGATGGCTGTCGAGAATTTCGTCCGGCGTCAATTTGGTTCCCGGTCCGTCTATCCCCATATTGGACTCGAACGTCATGCTGATGCCGCCGCAAGCATGGTGGATCGCCGTCGTCATATTCATCGACGGGTACGGATAACTCCCCTGATCCTCGACGACCTGGTTCACTTCGGAGAACGGCAGTCCAAGCTTGGCATAGGCTTGTCCGAGGCCGATGTTGAACGTTTGTTGCTTCTGCATGATAAATTGCGGAACATAGTGTACTTTAACGAAATGAATCGGAGTATCGGCCCCTCCGTGCAGATTGATCGCGAAATCGACGGCCTCCTGATCGGCAAGGCCGAGCAGAGCGCTCGTTTCCCGGGCCATTGGCGCGAAGAAGTTGTCATGCATCATATTGACGCCGTCATCGTTGAAATAACTGCCGAGAAAGCCGGACGCTTCCTTGATGGGGTGCACCGCCTTGCAATCCGGCCACTTGCAAAGCGTACCGTCTTTCCACGATCCTTGCATATAATAGACGAATTTCTCGTAAGGAACATCGATCAGCGAATCGATCGGCAGGCGCGCCCTGCCGTCCGGATTCATGCAAGGAATTAGAAGAAGACGAAAGCGGCGGGCGTTCTCGTACAGGTAATCATATCTTCTACCGCGGTAGTCCTTCCCCGTTTCGATTACTTGAATCAGGTTCGTCATCGCGACGATTCCCTCCAACTCCCCGCCGTGGATTCCGCCGACAAGCAGCAGAACCGGCTTCGAATCGGAGCTCTTGCGCGCATAGTGCTCCGGATTACCCGCTCCGCAAGCCGAGCCGTAATTCGCTTTCCGGCCGAAATCCTCTTTATCCCCATATTCAACGACTCGAATGTCTCTCCCGCCCGCTGATTTGACCAGCAGCCGCACGTTTCCCTTTGCGACGCCGGACAAACACTCGTCGATATCCGCGAGCTTGCTTTTCCAAAAATCCATCATGGTCTCCACGGCGAACCTCCCTTGTCAGACTATCTTCATCTTATGAGCGAATCGCCCAAAGGAAAATATACGATTTTCAACATCCTGCAGCAACTTGCCGTTTTCCGAAAAAAAGACCAGGTTCCAAAAAATCGCCTAGCGGGGAATAGAACAGCGATTACGGACAATTCGAAGAAACCCGTCGCAGCCATTCCGGCAGGACGGGTTTCTTTATTTACGGTCGTTCTCATAGAGCTGACTCTCTCGTCTTTTCCAATCTCTCGATAATTTCCGCTATCGCGTTGATGCTAACCGGCTTGCTAATATACGCATCCATGCCTTCGGCGATGTATTTTTCGCTGTCTCCTTTGATGGCGTGAGCCGTCACGGCCACGATGCATGGTCTTTTCTTGCCGGCCGTAATCTCATTGATTAACTTCGCAGCCGTTAATCCATCCATCCAAGGCATCTGGATATCCATAAAGATAATATCGTAGGAATGACGCTTAACGGCTTCGACCGCTTCCTTGCCGTTTTGTACCAGGGTCGTTTTGTGCCCGAGCTTCTCGATCATTTTCTGTAAAACGACTTGATTCACTTCGTTGTCTTCCGCGATCAGAATTTTCAGGTTTTGTTCCGTCGCGCTTTCCGCAATGTCGTATTGTTGCGACCACAGATCGTATTGCGAAGATTCCGAATGATTGAGTTGGACTCGGAAATTGGCGGTAAACAAGAAGGTTGAACCTGCTTGTTCTTTGGAAGCTTCGTGCCAGATTTGACCGTCCATGAGCTCGACAAGCTTTTTGCAGATGGCTAATCCTAAGCCCGTTCCTTCCGTTTTTCTAGTCATAAAATGATCGACTTGATAAAAGGGCTCGAATAAATGATCGACTTGATCGCTTGGCACGCCGATACCCGTATCCCGGACCGCAAATTGAAGGCGTACCCTGTTCATTTCTAGCCACACCGTGTCCACGACGATCGAAATGGCTCCTTTAGGCGTGAATTTTATGGCATTGCTCAGTAAGTTAATCAGAACTTGTCTGAGCTTCGTGCTATCTCCGTGAACCAAGTTGGGGACCGTCGGACAGACGGATGTCGTGATCTCCAGATCTTTCTCGAGCGCTTTGGACATGACCATATATAACGTTTCCGATAAAATCGTCCTTACGTTCAAAGGTTCTTCCGTTAATTCGGTCTTGCCGGATTCGATTTTGGAGAAATCCAGGATATCGTTAATAATCGTGAGCAGCGTGTCGCCGCTCTTTTTGATGATTTGAACATATTCGATCTGCTCTTCATCCAATTCCGTCTCCAATAGCACGTCGGTCATCCCGATAACCCCGTTCATGGGCGTACGGATTTCGTGACTCATCATGGCCAAAAAGTCGCTTTTGGCTTTATTCGTCTTTTCGGCGGCTTCTTTCTCGATAATCAACTTTTTCTGCTCCGTCATGTCTTTTACGATGATGTAAAAGCCCTTCGTTTGATTCTGGATAATGATCGGAGCTAACGTTGCCAAAACTTCAACGGAATGCCCGTGCTTATGCTGCACGAAATTAATGTCTTTTTCGAGTTTTTCGATAGCCGCATGATCATTTAATGCCGGGAGCAAATAGATTGCGTTTTTTTTGCCGATCAATGCGGATATTTCCTTGCCGATCAGTTCTTCGATGTGGTATCCGGTCAACTGCTGCACCATATTATTGCCGTTCATGATTTTGCCGTCCAAGCCGAAAGAAATAATGGCATCATGGTTGTATTTTTTTAGCGACGTATACCGTTCGATGCTTTCTTGCAGCTTCAGCTCCGCTAGCTTATTCTTCGTTACATCGATAAATTGAGTAATATAATACAAAGGCTCCCCGTCTTGGTCATTTCGAACCAATGATACATGCACGGAGGTCCAAACGATATCTCCGTTTTTATTAAAATACCGATTCTCCAAATCAAAGAAAGGAATGACGCCGTCCAATAGTTCCGTCAGGAAGCTGCTGGAGTTGTTATGATCGTCGGGATGGCGGATATCGTCGATCGTGAAGGTCTTGAATTCTTCTTCCGAATAGCCGAAAATTCTGCAAACGGAGGGGTTAACGTTCATCCATTTCCGATCGAGCGAGATTAAAGCGATTCCGATCGGAGCATTCGCATAAATATGTTCAAATAAAGCTTGGGGGTTGAATGACTTTATATCCTGCATCGTGCCTTCCTCCTTTGAATGTGCGCGATGGCAGCCTCTCGCTTTTCCCGCGGACGGCTATTCATATAGTACCATAAAAGGAGTACCCGTCCGTGCATTAGAAATAGCAGCCGATTGACTGGATCGGCTGCTGTCGTCATGCGCGAGTCAATATAGCGTCTGGAGCGACTGAGGCGTGAACGGAATAAGCTCCTCCAGCCGGCCTTCCCTAATCTTGTCGACCCAAGCCGGATCCGCGAGCAGCGCCCGGCCGACGGCGACTAGATCGAACTCCCCGTTCGCAAGCTTGGGAAGCAAGCCGTCCAGGCTCGCGATCCCCGATCCGTTTCCTTTCGTGAAGAAGGTCGATACGTCGCCATCCAAGCCTACGGATCCTACCGTTATGGTCGGTTTGCCGGTCAGTTTCTTCACCCAGCCCGCGAAATTCAGCTCGGAGCCGTCGAATTCCGGTTCCCAGAAACGTCGCGTAGAGCAATGGAAAATATCTACGCCTGCGTTCGCGAGAGGCTCGAGAAACTGCTTCAACTCCTCCGCCGTCTCTACGAGTCTCGCCGAATAATCGATGCCCTTCCATTGCGAGATTCGCAATATAATCGGGAAGTCGGGGCCTACGGCATCGCGGCAAGCTTGGACGACTTCCGCGGCAAAGGTCGTACGCGCGATCAAGTCTCCTCCGTATCGATCCTTCCGCTGGTTTGTCTTCGCCCAGAAAAATTGATCGATCAAATAGCCGTGAGCGCCGTGCAGCTCGATCCCGTCAAACCCCAGACGTTTGGCTTCGGCCGCGGCTTTTGCGAATTCCCGCACGATATTGGCGATTTCTTCCTCGTCGTACTCGTTCACGTTGCCGCGAGCGCCCATATGCCAGATTTGAGGAACGATTTTGCCTCCCGCACGATGTACTTCGTTCAATACATTGGCCCAGCCCCTCAAAGCTTCTTCGCCGTAGAAGAACGGGACGCCCTCCTGATTGCTCGAATCCGCATGGTTAATGACCGTGCCTTCCGTTACGATGAGTCCGACTCCGTGCTCGGCCCGACGACGGTAATAAGCCGCGACATCCGGTCCGGGGACGCCGTTTGGCGATTTTTGGCGCGTCATCGGCGCCATAACCGTTCGATTGGACAAGGATAGCTTTCCGATCGAAAACGGTTGGAATAGTGCTTGAACGGCTTGCGCGTTTGTCATGGTCAACCTCCATTAATTGTCTTGGATCCTTGCAGCTACCGTTGTTTTATTGTAGCAAGTCTGTCAAAATTGTCAAAACCTCTTGGCGGCTGCTTCCTTATTGCGGGCAAACCTTCGACATTTTTCTTTCCTTTCGGTGCAACCTTTGGGTAAAGGCAATCGTCAATGACACCATATTTCAAGAACATCCAACATCAAGCAAAGACAAAAGGAGCGTGAAAACAATGAACATGAAACCTTGGCTATGCGCCGTCGCCCTGGCCGGTGCACTGGCCGTGACGGCCTGCACCAATAACGGAGATAACGGCGCGGAAGTTTCGCGGCCGCCGACTGCTTCGTCAACGGAACAACCTTCCCAGCCAACCACCGCTACGTCCGTTCCTTCGGCGACTCCGGAACCATCCGCTTCCGAACAGCCGAATAAGCCTAACGAAGAGACGCAACAACATGGTTCCGACAACAAAGCGGATCAGTTGGCTCGGCAGTTGGTGGAGATTCGGAAGCTGGCTAGAGAAGGTCGCGTGCCTGGCCTGTCTTATACGGTCCATACCTCGCTCATTGACGACATCGAAGAAGATTGGGGCGAAGCCGATCGCACCGATGCGGCGGGCAAAGGTATTTATGCCACGTACGCGAAGCATCACGCGGCCTTCGGCTACAACAAGGGAAGCGTCATATTCGACGTGCGATCCTATGCCGACGACCTGAAGTCGCTTTCGCTTCGCGATATCGAACAAACGCTTGGCAAAGCGGATTCCGTTGCGGAGAATGGCGACGACAAGATCTATGTCTATCAAGTGAACGAGCGATACGAGCTGAAATTCGTTATTCCGGCTAGCAAGGCTCGGGTTGATCATGTATCCGTGTTCTCGCCCAAGGATGCCCATAATAATATGGCGGGATGAACGTACTATAGGGTTCCGGAGCAGCTTATTGCTCCGGAACCCTTTTTCATTGACGGAACGAATGCGCCGATCCCGTCAATCCTTCGATTTCCTGTCCGGAATTAAGATTCCGTGTTGCATCCGCTCTTTACCTATTATAATAAAACTATATTACGATGTTCCGGAAAGGGGAGCTTTATGAAGCTATTGCTGGTAGAGGACGAGCAATTGATTCGCCAAGGCATCCTGATGAAG
>JAQSXN010000532.1 GCA_029256665.1 Paenibacillus sp. | reverse complement strand
GCCTTGAATGTCCGATCTGCGGTCCAATCCGTATTTGTCCCGTATCTCCGTCATTTCTTCGCGGATTACGCCGATCAGCTTCTTCTCGCTCTCCAAGATGGAGCGCAGATAAGCGATTCTCCGTTGCGCTTCCTTGAGTTCCTTCTCCAACGACGTGATCTCGAGATTCGTAAGCCGGTAAAGCTGCAAGGTCAGAATCGCGTCGGCCTGGCGCTCCGTGAATCCGAACTTCGCCACGAGGTTGTCCTGCGCGTCGCCGCGGTTCTTCGACGCCTTGATCGTCGCGATGATTTCGTCCAACAGGTTAAGCGCCTTTACGAGGCCTTCGACGACATGCGCGCGGTCTTCCGCCTTCTCCAGCTCGTACTTGGTGCGGTGGGTCACCACTTCCTTCTGATGGTCGACGTACGCCGCCAGCATCGGCACGAGGCCTAGCTGTTGAGGCGCCTTGTTCACGATGGCGACCATGTTGAAGTTATAGGTAACCTGCAAATCCGTTTTCTTGAGCAAGTAGGCGAGGATCCCGCTTGCGTCCGCTTCCTTCTTGAGCTCGACTACGATGCGAAGACCATTGCGACCGCTCTCGTCGCGAACTTCCGCGATCCCTTCGACCTTTTTCTCCAGCCGGATGTTCTCCATCGCCGTAACGAGGCGCGATTTGACGACCTGGTACGGAATCTCGGTAATGACGATCTGCTGTTTGCCGCCGCGCATATCCTCGATTGCCGTCTTGGATCGGATGTATATCCGGCCCTTGCCTGTAGTATACGCTTCCCGTATGCCCTCTTCGCCCATGATGAGACCGCCGGTCGGGAAGTCCGGTCCCTTCACGATCCCCATCAACTCGTCGAGCGACAGCTCCGAATTGCCCATGTAAGCGATGCACGCATCGATGATCTCCCGCAAATTATGCGGCGGAATTTCCGTCGCGAAACCGGACGAAATGCCGCTGACTCCGTTAACCAGCAAATTCGGATACCGAGAAGGCAGCACGACGGGTTCCTTGGTCGTGTTGTCGAAGTTGTCCTTGAACAGAACTGTGCGCTTGTCGATATCGCGAAGCAGCTCCATCGCGATCTTGGACAACCTCGCTTCGGTATAACGCATCGCCGCGGCGGGGTCGTCATCCTGCGAACCCCAGTTGCCGTGGCCGTCGACCAGAGGATGTCCCATCTTCCATGGCTGCGCCATCCTTACCATGCCTTCGTAGATCGAGGAATCGCCATGTGGATGATAGTTGCCCATGACGTCTCCGACCGTTTTGGCGGACTTGCGGTATGGCTTGTCCGGCGTGTTGCCGGCATCGTACATCGCGTACAAGATACGCCGCTGAACGGGCTTAAGCCCGTCGCGCACGTCGGGAATGGCGCGATCCTGAATAATGTATTTCGAATAACGTCCGAAGCGGTCCCCCACGACCTCCTCCAGGAACGCAGGCAGGAATTGTTCCAGGATACTCATGCGGATCCCCCCTTATTCTTCATATTCCGTAAAGTCTACGTTCTCGATAATCCATCGTTTTCGCGGGTCGACCTTGTCGCCCATCAGCGTGGATACCCTGCGCTCCGCCTTGGCCGCGTCTTCGATCTGCACTTGAAGCAGCGTGCGGGATTCCGGATTCATCGTCGTCTCCCATAGCTGATCCGGGTTCATCTCGCCGAGACCCTTATAGCGTTGCAGCTCGTAGCCTTTGCCGTATTCCTTCAAATAGTTCTGCAGCTGCTCGTCCGTCCAGGCGTAACGCACCGTCTCCAGCTTGCCGGATTTGCGCGTTATCTTATAGAGCGGAGGCTGCGCGATATAGATTCTGCCGCTATCGATCAGCGGCTTCATGTACCGGTAGAAGAACGTAAGCAGCAGCACCTGAATATGCGCGCCGTCCGTATCCGCGTCGGTCATGATGATGATTTTGTTATAGTTGCTTTCCTCGGCTTCGAATTCGGACCCGACGCCCGCGCCGATGGCGGAAATAATCGCCTTGTATTCGTCGTTCTTGAGGATGTCGACGAGCTTCGCCTTCTCCGGGTTCATCGGCTTGCCCTTAAGCGGCAGGATGGCCTGGTGTTTGGAATCGCGGCCCTGCTTGGCGGAACCGCCGGCTGAATCGCCTTCCACGATAAACAGCTCGTTGCGCGTATAATCCTTCGATTGAGCGGGCGTCAGCTTGCCTCCAAGGTTGGAGCTTTCGCTTTTTTTCTTGCCGCTCCGGATTTCTTCGCGCGCCTTGCGGGCCGCCTCGCGCGCCTTCGATGCTTGCACGGCCTTCTTGAGCAGCGACTGGGCGATCTGGGGATTCTCGTCGAGAAAGACCTGCATCTTCTCCGCTACGACGGCATCCACCGCGCTGCGCGCCGATGCGCTGCCGAGCTGGTCCTTGGTCTGGCCGACGAATTCGACCTCGGACATCTTGATATTGATGACGGCCATCATGCCCTCGCGCAGGTCGTTCCCTTCCAGGTTTTTTTCTTTCTCCTTGATCAGAGCCGCTTTGCGCGCATAATCGTTCATCACGCGCGTATAGGCGGTCTTGAATCCCGTCTCGTGCGTTCCGCCGCCGCGGGTCGGGATGGAGTTGACGAATGACGCGATCGTCTCGGTGTAGCCGTCGTTGTATTGCAAGGCCACCTCGACCTCGATATCGTCGCGTTCGCCCGAGAAATGCACGACGTCGTGCAGCACCGTCTTCTCCTCGTTCAGGAACCTTACGAATTCGCTTGCGCCGCCTTCGTAATGAAAAACGTCGGATTTGCCGCTGCGGTCGTCCTTGATCGCGACTTTTAGACCCGAGTTCAAGAAGGCGATCTCTTGCAGCCTCTCCGCCAGCGTGTCGTAATTAAACGACGTGCCGTTCTGGAATACTCTCGCGTCCGGTTTGAAAGTGACCTTGGTGCCCGAGCGGTTGGTGTTGCCGATTACGTCCAAGCCGGTCACCGGCTCGCCGACATGCTCCTTGCCGCTTTTGTCGACCCAATATTCGAACCTCATCTTATGTATCTTGCCGTCGCGGAATATTTCGACCTCCAACCACTCCGACAGAGCGTTCGTTACAGAGGCGCCGACGCCGTGCAAACCGCCGGACTTCTTGTAGCCGCTGCCGCCGAACTTGCCGCCGGCATGCAGGATCGTAAAGACGACCTGCGGCGTGGGAATGCCCGTCTTATGCGTTCCCGTCGGAATGCCCCGCCCGTTGTCGTACACCGTGATGGAGCCGTTCTTATGGAGCGTAACCTCGATCGCGGAGCAGAACTTCGCCAGATGCTCGTCCACCGCGTTGTCGACGATCTCCCAGACGAGATGATGCAGCCCCGATACGCTCGTGCTGCCGATGTACATGCCCGGACGTTTCCGTACGGCCGTTAATCCTTCAAGCACTTGTATGTCGTCGGCCTCGTAATTGCGATCCGAGGCCGTTCCGTTCACGAATAAATCGATTTGCTCAGCCATGAGCTTCCCCCAGTCCGTAAATCTCGTTATATCTCCAAGCTATTTTAAAGCAAGTCTACCCTTTCGTAAAGTCAATTAGATATTTACCCATTTTATCAAAACGAACGAACGTTCGCAAAAGAA
>JAQSXN010000531.1 GCA_029256665.1 Paenibacillus sp. | reverse complement strand
GGCCGGGCGATATCATCTCGTGCTATCAAGCGGACTCGGAGCATGACGAGGGGTATTACGTGACGGGCGAGATTCGCAAAAACGCAAACAAAGGCCGTAAATTCGCGGATCATGCAATTCTGTACCGGACGAATGCCCAGTCGCGGGTGATCGAGGAAATTCTGATCAAGTCGGATATTCCGTACAAAATCGTAGGAGGCATCAAGTTCTACGACCGCAAAGAGATCAAGGACTTGCTGGCGTACCTTCGCCTAATGTCCAACCCGGACGACGATATCAGCTTGACTCGCATCATTAATGTGCCGAAGCGGGGTATCGGCGATACGACCGTGGGCAAGCTGGAAGAAGAGGCGGCAAGGCGCGGCGTATCCATCTACCGCGTGCTGGGCGATCTCGGCGAGGTGGAAGTGAACGCGAGAACCCGCGCTCTGCTTGGCGAATTCTACGGCCTCATTTACAACCTGACTGCCATGGTCGATTATTTGACGGTAACGGAGCTTACGGAAAAGATATTGGAGATGTCGCAGTACCGGATCGAGCTGCAGCGCGAGAATACGCTGGAGTCCAAGGCCCGCATCGAAAACATCGACGAGTTTCTCTCCGTTACGATGGACTTTGAGCAGCGCAACGAAGACAAGTCGCTTGTCGCGTTTCTGACCGATCTAGCGTTGATCGCGGACATCGACTCCTTGGGCAAGGATGCCGAGGAGGAGAAGAAGCAGGATGAAGACGCCGTCGTTCTGATGACGATGCACAGCGCCAAGGGGTTGGAATTCCCGATCGTCTTCATCATCGGGATGGAAGAATCCGTATTCCCTCACAGTCGCGCGCTGACGGATAACGAGGAGCTGGAAGAAGAGCGCCGGTTAGCTTACGTTGGCATTACCCGTGCCGAGGAGCGACTGTATCTCACCTGCGCCCGCATGCGGACGTTGTTCGGCCGTACCGGAATGAACATGCCTTCGCGATTCCTTGGCGAGATCCCGGATCATCTCAAGCAAGGCGTGTCCACCGCCATCGGAGGCAGCGGCGGCGGAGGCGGATTCGGCAGCGGAAGCGGCTTTGGCCGCCCCGCGCCATCGCGTTACGGCGGCGGCGCTTCGCCCGCAGCCGCCGCAGGATCGCGCTCCCCGGGCTTTGGCGCCGGGAGCGGCAGGGCCGCCGCGGGCGGAAGCGGCAGAGGTGGCGGCGTGCGCGTCACCACCTCCCTTGATGCCGCCCGCGCGGCCACGCCCGCGGGAGCGACGGCGGCAGGCGCCGCCGACGCTCCCGGAGGAGATTTCGCGGCCGGCGACCGCGTCGCCCACGGCAAGTGGGGCGAAGGCACCGTCGTGGCCGTCAAGGGGACGGGCAACGATATGGAGCTGCAGGTCGCGTTCCCTGCTCCGGTTGGCATCAAGCGCTTGCTAGCCGGCTTCGCGCCGATCAAGAAGGTTTAGGGCATCAACGATTAACGCCGTAACGCGGTTGTCCAGAACGTTGCGGCGGACGATCGCTAGAATTGACGAGTACGCCAATATAGGGAGGTTCCGAACGTGAACGTTGGGTCAGAACGGATGAAAGAGCTAATCTCGCTCCTTGCAGAGCACAACTATCTTTATTATACGATGGACAATCCGGCCGTCAGCGACGCGGATTACGACAAGCTGTACGACGAGCTGGTCGCGCTGGAGGCATCGGAAGGCGTGACGTTGCCGGAATCGCCGACGCTCCGCGTAGGCGGCGAGCTGCTCAAGGGCTTTGATCCGCATCGTCATCGCGCCAGGCTTTGGAGCTTGGACAAGGCGCAGGATCAAGAGGATTTGCTCGCATGGCACGCGCGCGTCCAGAAAGCGGTTGCCGACTACAACGCCAAACATCCGGATGTCGAACCGTTGCCGCAGCCTAGCTACGTCATCGAGCTGAAATTCGACGGGCTGACGCTTAATCTGACCTACGAAAACGGCAATCTCGTGCAAGCATCCACGCGGGGCAACGGTACGGTGGGCGAAGGCATCCTCCCTCAAGTGCGCACGATTCGTTCGATCCCGATGACCATTCCGTTTACGGACGGGATCATCGAAGTGCAGGGCGAGGGCATCATGGGATTATCCGTCCTTTCAAAATACAACGAAACGGCCGCCGAGCCGCTCAAAAACGCGCGAAACGCGGCCGCGGGAGCCTTGCGCAACCTAAATCCGGCGATCACGGCGGAGCGTAAGCTCGACGCGTTTATCTATAATATTGGGTACGCCGAAGGAATAACGTTTAAGAATCACCAAGAACTGCAGCGGTTTCTGCTGGAGAATCGGTTCAAGGTCAATCCATATGTGAAATACGTGAACACGATCGAGGAAGTGCAAGCCGAGCTGGCCGCTATCGCGGAGCGACGCCTGACGTTCGATTTCTTGATTGACGGAGCCGTCGTCAAGCTGACGGATATGCGGACCCGCGAAGCGCTCGGTTATACCGACAAGTTCCCGCGTTGGGCGGTCGCCTTTAAGTTCGAGGCGGAAGAGACGACGACTATATTGGAGTCGGTATCTTGGGAAGTGGGCCGCACGGGCAAAATAACCCCGGTCGCGCGAGTCGAAGCCGTCGAGCTTGCGGGCGTTACGGTACAGAACTGCACGCTGAACAACATCGGCGACATCGAGCGGAAGAATCTCAAACATGCGTTAGGCACTCTCGTCGCCATCCGGCGCTCCAACGACGTCATTCCGGAGATTCTCGGGAAAGCGGACGAAGAGCCGGGGCAAGAGATCGTATTTCCGATCGCCTGTCCTTCCTGCGGCACCGAGCTCGAGCAGCGCGGCGCGCATCTGTTCTGCAACAACAGCTTGGGCTGCCGTCCGCAGACCATCGGGCGGATTACCCATTTCGCTTCGCGCGACGCGATGGATATCGAATCGTTCAGCATCATGACGGCGGAGCAGCTGTACGCGGATTGCGAGGTTCGCGACCCGGCGGATTTGTACGCGCTTGGTTTTGACGACCTCATCAAGCTGGAGCGGTTCGGCGAGAAAAAGGCGCTTAAGCTGCTTGAAGCATTAGAGAAGTCGAAGAGCCGGGATCTTGCGGCATTCCTGTTCGCGCTCGGCATTCCGAATACGGGCAAGGCCACTACAAAAATGCTGGCCGACCACTACCGCGATTTGGATGCGATCATGGCGGCTTCGGCGGAAGAACTGGTCGGCTTGCCGGACATCGGCGGCATCGTGGCGGAGAGCATCGTCGGATTTTTTGCCAATCCGACCTATGCGGACAGCATCGCCAGAATGCGCGCGCTTGGCGTTAAGGCCGAGGCAGAGCAGCCGGCCGTCGTTCGAGTCGACAGCGTGTTCAGCGGCAAGACCGTCGTGCTGACGGGCACCTTGCCGACGATGACGCGGGACGAAGCGGCTCGCAGACTGGAGGCGTGCGGCGCCAAAATTTCGGGCAGCGTCTCCAAGAAGACGGATTTCGTCGTTGCGGGCGACAGCGCGGGCAGCAAGCTGACCAAGGCGCGCGAGCTAGGCGTTACTGTTATCGATGACGAAGCGGAGCTGCTTCGTTTGCTGGGTGACGAGTAGTTACTTATTATGAAAGGA
>JAQSXN010000530.1 GCA_029256665.1 Paenibacillus sp. | reverse complement strand
GCAACACGATCGTCTCTTCGCCTACGGTCAGCTCCCCAGCGCCTTCCCAGCAATAACACAGCTCAAATAAATGATGGTGATGCCTGGGGTACGACCAGTCCGCGGACTTCACCCCGAATTGGCAGCCGACAACCTGCAGCGTATGGCTCGTATTGGAAATACTGATTTCCATGCTCACGGATTCCCCCTCCTCCAAAACGCATCAACAAGCAGCCAGCATAGCTGAGCAAAAACAGCCGATCATTTTGGCGGCTGCCTTCGAGTTTGTATGGATTTCTCGCATTCATGTAAGTACCGTTAGAGCCTCGCGAACGTGATGTAATCGATTTGGGCAGGTTCTGCCGAGTCGATCCGGAGCGCCCTATTGATCTGCCCCCGGTGATATTGCCCATGTAAGAGGACCTGCGACAGGATGTCCCGGACGGACGTCCGGAACGGAACCCCGCTCTGGTTCGCATAGTCGATCATCTCGTCCAACCCGGACTCCTCGAGCCCTTCAATATAGACGCGGTATAACTCGGCGTTATCTTCGAACATTGTTCGGACTGCTGTCAAATCTTCCGCTTCCTCCCACAACGAATATGGCGCGCTTCCCTTGCCCTGTAATCGGGACAGCCAGACCCGCTCCGCTACCGCGACGTGCCGAACCAGCTTCAGAAGGTCCTTGTTCTTCGTCCCGCTCTCTTCGAGCGCACTCAGGATGCGTGCGTTCGCCCAGTACAAGTGGTCCATCATGCACTTAATCGTCTTCAATTCGGTTCCTCCCTCTTCGTCTCATCGATTATTGGAACTTGCTATTATCCGTTAGCGCCTGGAATCCGGTATTTCCGAAGGATTCAAAAACTATCTATCGCTATTTGGATACATTATCCTGCCGGTTCGCGCGGTAAGGCTATCGGATACATTCGTCAAGCAATCCCGGCAGGATGCCCCTTAGTACTCATTGATTCAATTTATTGCAGCGGCAGGTCGATCGACAGCTCGCAACCAACCGGCTCGCCTTCGGCATCGGAGGATCGGATGTCAACTCTTCCGCCCAGCAGCTGCACCCGTTCGATCATGGACGACAGCCCGAAGCCGGGAACGGCCGAGCCGTACGGCTCTCCGTCGCTGACCAGCCGAAATAGCAGCATCCCGTTGGACGAGCGCAGCGAGAATCGAACGCGAGTACACTTGCCATGGCGGGCGGCATTGGTCAATCCTTCCTGCAGCGCATGATACAACACCTGTTCCGTCAGCCTGCCCGGCTTAATATTCGAGGACAATGAAATATCCGATTCAATGGCGATTTCCATCGTATCTTCCGTATATTGAATCAGCTCGCGGAGCGCCGCCTCCAGTGTCATCGTCTCCGCATCATCCGAGCGGATCAGCTTGACCGCCCTGCCGACATCTTCCAGCCCTTTCCGCACAAGCCCGCTCAGCAACTCCAGTTTTTCCCACGGAACGCGATCTTGTTGTTCCGCAATTTTCTTCGCCGCTTCCAGCTGGACGATCGTCGAGGTTAGCGTGTACCCGACCGTGTCATGGATTTCATACGCGATACGGCTGCGCTCTTCCAGCACCGCCATCTCTGCAAGCGACTCCGCCTTCTCGCGAAACGTAACGGCCAAAGAGCGGCTCGCTTTCTCCAGCGCGGCCACCCGCAGCTCCACCGTTTGTTCCAGGTTGTGCCGCAACTGCGCTAGCTCTACGTTTTTCAGATGCAGCTCCGCCGCACTTCGTTTCGCTTCCTGGCAAAGCAGACGCATCCGGATCGAGATCGCCGTAAATCCGCACACGGATACGAAAACAAAACCGATATACGGCAAACGATCAGATAGTTGGAAATGTAAGCTTAGCGCTTCGGACACGAGACTTACGATCCGATACGGATCAAGAAGTCCCGTCGCGCCGTGCAAATGCGCCGTGAAGGCGATCGCAAGCCACATGATCTGACGGCTGGGGTCAGACGGCTGAAGATCGTTATCGGAGAGAATCGCTTGCAGCGACAAGAACAAGAAGGCGAAGCCGGCACATATCGTTGCCGCGTTTCCCGCCATGTCAAGTACTCCAATCACCGGAGGCAGCAGCGCGGCGACTAGTGCAGCATGCGCGAACAGATCCCTACGATCCTCCGCGGTTGTGGCAAGCAGCTTCTGCTCCAAGTTCCCTTTCCATTTAATCCCGATATCGTATAAGGCCATATGCTCATCACCTCGACTTCATCCATCATAACGACGGTCCGTTCCCGACCACAAGGGTCCCATTCCCGGGAGATCTGGGAATATTTCAGGGGCGGCCGGGAGGCGGCACATTCAATTGCTCCGTTGAAATTGGAGGATGCAATCGGGTGGGAAAGGACTATTCATTTTGTCAATCGAAGTGTAAGGAATTTCAATTTTGCTTCTCAAGTTAGCAATGGCTGCCCAGCTTGAAAAATGCAAGATTAGAGCAGTATCACCCCATGAAGTTTGAATACTCATTATCGTATCCACCTCCTTATTTTTGTGATTGTCCTTTTGATTTTTGAGGAATAAACATGCCTGCAAAAATACGGGGAGTGCGCTGCGACGTCGGCTCGTTCAGGATCGCTTTTTCGATGTGTATATTAATCGAGTCGATGAGCTCCTGAAACTCGTCATTGGTCAAATGCATAGGCGCAAACCAATATCCGAATCCATTCTCTTTGTATTGAGTTGGGGAATTTTCCGTAATATAAGAAGTCGCAAGCTGAAGCAAATTAGCATGGAATGCAAAAAAATGCTGCAAATGATCTTCCTGTGAAGTGACTTCGGTTTCCGAGATTCGTGAACGGATCGGGTGAACGGACATAGCGCAGCAGCTTTCTTTGTACACCGAATATACAAAGTTTTTCAGCTTTCCCCAGTCGCATTAGTTAGGATTGAACTTCTCACTCCATTTACATTCACGGATAGACTGGCGCTCGGGGCGGCAAGTTCCGCGATCCTAACATAAACTTTGTATATCGGCTATACAAAGGTGGCGATTATTGCTATAATCGAAAGTAACTAAAGCTGCATAGTGTGGAGGGGTCCTTATGGCAATCGGTAAGGAACGCACGGCACTGTCCTTCTGGGAAAGTCTGAATATGAAGGTACGAATAAACTCCCTGTTGTTCGACTTCCAGCTTAATGACAACTTCGAGCCTTTGGTGATGAAGGAAACGCAGGACAAGCATAATCACGCGGCCATCGAGATGCAGTTCATTCTCTCCGGATCGGGACTTCTCCTTGTGAACGATCATGAGTATAGATTCACACCATACTCTATCCACATTATCGGACATAACGTCTTTCATGCTATCATACCGGATCCGAAGACTCCTCCCAATCGCTTTACTTTACGGTTTACGTTCCGCCCAATCTGCGACAACAACGACTGGTTTCCCCATACGGAGGCGGAACAGATTAAGTCTCTGCTATCCCGTCTCCGATACAGCGGACTTTACAACAAAAGCAATAACGAATCGATCTTCCGCCTGATCCAAGAAATCAGAAATGAATTGAAAACGCCTTCATTAGGATCGTATGCGAATGCCCAAAGTCTGTTCGCACAAGTCATTGTACGGACG
>JAQSXN010000529.1 GCA_029256665.1 Paenibacillus sp. | reverse complement strand
GGGACGCCGCCGGTCAACGAAATCGTAGCCCGCACTCGTTCAAGCTCGGTACGGAACGCTTCCCGTACGACTTGCAGGTACAGATCGTCCTTCCCTTTGAAGTGCGCGTACACGGATTGCTTCTTAAGTCCGATCTCATCGGTTATTTGAGCGAGCGATGTCCCCTCGTAGCCGTAAGAAGAGAACATCTTCAGCGCCGCTTCCTTAATGGCAATACTCATCTTCCCATCTCCTTAACGAACGTTCGTTAATCAAAAACCATTCCTTGTAATTTAACAGATATCCGCATGCCGCGCAACCCCTAGGGAACAATTGCCTGCATGCGTTCGCGTCGCTTCCGGAAACGCGGCAAGCGCCCGTCCGGTTGGACAGGCGCTTGCTCATGCCGTTTGACGGCTTTCTATCGTTTCGGCAGAAGCTTGACGTATTCGTCGGACAGCTTCATCAAATTAAGAATATAATCGTAATCGCCGCGGTACTTGCTGAAGTCCGCCACCGGCTCGTACGTCTCGATATCGTACGCCGTGCCGTCCTCGAAGCCTTTGCCCGGAATAAACATAATATCGTTGTTGAAGAACGAACCCGTAGGCAAATAATAACGCATGCCGAGCACGTTTTTGTCCGTGTTGAGCAGATCCTTGCCGAAGATGGACAACCCTTTCTCCTTCAAGTCGAGACCGAGGAGATTGGAGACGGTCGCCATAATGTCGAGCTGGCCGCCCACTTGCTTAGACGAGGCGCCTTCTACGCCCGGAACGTGGATGAGCAGCGGCACGTTGAACCGCGCGATGCGGTTGTCGTAGTTAATGCCGAGCTGCTCCTCGACAAATTCCGGAGCCGCCTCTTTCTCCTGAATGCCGAAGTGGTCGCCGTACACAACCAGCATCGTATCTTCCCACATGCCGTTCTGCTTCAGGTTGTCGATCAGGAGACCGAGCGCATAGTCCGTATAGTTCGTCGCTTCGATATAATAGCCCAGCTGCGTTTTCTTGAGCGACTGCGGCACGTCGATTTTTTTGAACTTCTCGGGTATCCAGAACGGATGATGGCTGGACGTCGTGATGAACTGCGCGTAGAAAGGCTTGCCTTCCTTGTGATGCTGCTGCAGCACGTCAAAGCCCACGCGGTACATTTCTTCGTCGGACGCGCCAAGCGCGTTAAATTTGTCGTTTTCGAAGAAAGGTTTATCATAGTATTTCGTAAAACCTAGCGCGGGATACATCCGATTGCGATCCCAGAAAGTGACGTCGTTGACGTGGAACGTATTCGTGACATAGCCGTCCTCTGCCAGCAGCCTTGGCAGCGCCGGCACCGCGCGATCGCCGTAACCCTTGGACATCGCTTCGGTTCCGGTCGGATAGATGCCCGTATTGACGTTCCATTCGGCGTCGGACGTGTTTCCTTGTCCGATCTGCTGGAAGATGTTCGTCCAATAATAGCTTCCGTCGTTTTCGATGAGATCGTTCAGAACCGGCGTAACTTCTTTGCCGCCGAGTTCAAGACCGACCAGAATATCCTGGAACGATTCCAGCTGAACGACGATAACGTTTTTGCCTTTGGCAGCGCCAAAGAGTTTAGGCATGCCGGCTTGCGTTTTCGTTCCGAATTGCTCTTGCTCAAGCTGCTCCAGCGCGGCCGCCGTCTTCTCGGGATCCGCGTCTTTGATCGCTTCGTTCGCTCTGCGCTCGTTGATGGCCGTTGCCACCTGATAGTTCAGCACGCCAAGCCGTTCCGCTTGCACGAGCTCGTTGGAGATGTCCATATCCGTGCGAACGTACACGACGGACGCGCCAAGCGCGATGATGAGCGCGATGCCGACGTAGAGCGGCTTGCCGGCGGAGCCAGCTCCGCTTCTGCGCGTTTTGCCGCGCAAGCTGAATAGCGCAAAGACAACCAAAACAACAAGGTCGGCAAACAACACGTAAAATTTTGGGCTGATCGCCGCCTTGACGCTATCCCCGACCTGGCCGACCTGATCCAGACCGCTAAGCGCCGTATAGGTTGGCACGCTCCCGAAGAAAGCGAAGTATACCGAGCAGGCGAATAAAATCAATGACAGCAGCCCGTTCACGGAGCCGAACACGACCGACTTCCAGCGAGCGGTAGTCAATAGCTCGGCAATGCACAATATTACGAGAACGGCAGCCGCGTCCGCGAGCAGGCGGTCGATCTGTATCGTTCCGAAATTAAACTGACGAAATAAGACCATTTTCAACATCACAAGAACGAATGTCGCCCAGAACGGCGAGCGACGATATACATCTATTACCGCATTCACGTTATGATTCACGCTCCTTGATTGATACCGTGCAAAAAGAAAAACCGCCATATAGACGGTTTGACGTATCATAAATGTTAAGTTCATATTAACTCAATTGCTGAGAGAAATAAATAGGGAACTGACTCCAAACGCCTATATTCCGGGGAGCAGCCCCTTATTCGACATACAGCGTAGAACGTCGGTCGACACGTGAGGCACGGGGCGATAGTAGTCCCATAGGATTTCTAGCGTGGCTCAAGTTAGAGAGCGCGGCGACAGAAGATGCCACAGACGCAATAGTAACGCAGACGCTTCAGCCCTTGTGGCCGGCTCCATCGGGCTGAATCGGTCACCGTCACGCCCGTGCACCAGATTCCTCTGAACAGCGCCATTGACGTAACCTCTCGCCCAATCGGGAATATCCGTGTCATCCTCGAAGGAGGTATCCCCCGGCTCAAGCTTCCACTTCATGGCCTTCGCGATCATGGCGACCATCTCCGACCGGTTAACATGCCGGAGTGGCTGAAGCGTACGATCCGGATACCCCTGCAATACGCCGTTCTCTGCCGCTGCGCTAACCACATCGGTCGCCCAAGAGGGAATTCGCTCCTGATCGGCGAAAGGCAGCCCGTCCCCTGCTGGTCTTGAATTGATTCCAAGCGTTCGAAGCAAGATAGCCGCAAATTCCACTCGGGTTATATACGCTTCCGGTTGAAACGTCGTCTCCGATCGGCCCTCTACGATTCCTACATTCAAGGCTTCGCAGATGATTGGCTCCGCCCAATGACCCTCAATATCGCGGAACGTACAAGCGGGATTTTCCGGTTTGGGCTCTAAAGGTGTTGCCGCACGATGAATCGTCACGGCGTAGGTTTTGAGCGTGCCGCTCTCTGCTCTAACCTTGATTTCAAACTCGTTGTCTCCCACGGTAAGAGCGATTGTCCTCGCCTTGTCATGCGGCGCTTCGTCAAGGAAGACAACGGCATTCGCATCGGAAGGAATCGCTTCTATCGTTATCGCGTCCGCAGTCGTCTCCGCTTCATAATGAGTCGTGCCTGACGTGAATTTCGGCGTCAATGAAAGTTCGTCTTTATCCGCCTTTACGGTAAGCTGCGCAAGATTCGCGTTTTTGGAAGGCTGATATCCTCCCCTGCCTGAGCTCCGTTCAACGATGCGTATCGTACGCGTCACCGTAGCCGCATCATTTCCCGCAGTATCTGTCGCATCATATTGCAATGTATAAGTGCCCGGAACCTCCATGTCGACGCCGCCGGTAATCGTAACCGGAATGTCTTCTTCCGCATCTGTTACGGTAA
>JAQSXN010000528.1 GCA_029256665.1 Paenibacillus sp. | reverse complement strand
TGGATTATCGGACACCGCGGGATCCCGGCGCTGGCGCCGGAAAACACGCTCGAAGGCGCGGTGCTTGCCTATGAGAAGGGCGCGGATATCGTCGAGAACGACATCTATATAACGAAGGACGACAAAGTCGTCATTATGCACGATACGACGCTGGATCGGACGACGAACGGTACGGGCAGCATCGAGAACTATACGCTAGCCGAATTGAAGCAGCTACTTGCGAACAAGCAGTTTCCCGATTTGTATCCCGATGCCCGCATTCCTACATTGGAAGAATATTTCCAGGAATTCAAAGGGAAAGACCTGCTTCATTTTATTGAAATCAAGACGTACAATCCGAGAGTCATCGATCCGATGCTCGCCTTGATCGAGCAATATGACGTGGAAGACCAGGTTGTCATGATTTCGTTCATCGGCGATCAAATCAAGCGGGTAAACGAGAAAATGCCGGGAATGTCGGTCGGCTTCCTGACCGGCGGACAAGCGAACGACAACGATATTTCCCGTTCGCTCTACCGCGTATTGGATACGATTCAACCGTTGAACACGACATTTAACACCAGCTATCTGGGCTTCGGCAAACCTTTTCTCGAAGCGTCCAAACATCGCGGAATTACGATTTGGCCGTGGACTTACAGGGACATGAACGATTATAAGAACGCTTTTGCGATGGGCGTTTACGGCTTGACTACGGATTATAACCATTGGTCCTCCGATTGGGCGGACCGGATTCGTCCGTCGAGGCAAAAAGTCGAGCTGACGGTCGGTGGACAGGCCGAGCTGAAGGCGGATGTGCGTACGTATGCCGGCGCCACAACGAACGTAACGCCGGAAATCGTCGTACTAAGCGGCCGCGATTTGATCGAGGCAAGCGGCGGCAAGGTGACGGCCAAAGCGAATGGCACCGCATACGTAACGCTTCGCTACACGAATACGTCGGGCGGCTCGCCGGTCTACGACATTTACACGCAGCCTGTAGCGATCGAGGTTAAGGAGGAAGAGGAGACGCCGACGGAGACGACTCCTACGCCGACACCGTCTCCTACTACGCCAACGCCAACACCGACACCGACGCCGGCACCTGAATCGAACGGCCGTATGACAGCCGATGTTAAGCTCGATGAAGCAGCTTCGGCCGCAAAGGCGGAAATCGGCGCGGAAGCTTTGGCGAAGGCGCTGAACGAAGCCGAAGCCGGCGAAGACGGAGTCAAAACAGTTCGCATCGAAGTTAAAGGGACCAAAGGGGCGCAGAACATCGAAGTGATGCTGCCGACAGCAAGACTCACCGATCCAAGCGCCAAGCATCAAATTGAGCTTGTTACGGAGCACGGTGTTGTGACGCTTCCGTCCAATTTTCTGAACGACGGCAGTGGCGAACCGGGGACATCCATCAGCTTAATGATAAGCAAAGCCGACAAAGCGCTACTGTCTCCGGAGCAGCAGCAACAAATCGGAGACCGACCGGTCATCGAGCTGAATGTGAAGGAGAACGGTAAGATTCGCCCGTGGAGCAACCCGGAATCGTCCGTGCAAGTATCGATCCCGTCTACGCCGACAGCCGGGGAGATGGACAAGCAAAGCGGCATCGTAGTTTGGTATGTCGATGCTGCCGGCAAGGCGACTGCGGTACCTAGCGGCATATACGATCCGGTAACGAAATCCGTACGTTTTGAAGTGAACCATTTCAGCACCTATGCCGTTACGTTCGTCGACAAAACGTTCATAGACATCGCCGCTTATCCGTGGGCGAAGCCGGCGGTCGAGGCATTGGCGGCCAGAGAGATCATTCAGGGAATCGGCGCTGACAACTACGGGCCGGCCTTAAATGTTACGAGAGCGGATTTCGTGACTCTTCTTGTCAGAGCATTAAGCTTACAGGCCGATATAAGCGGCAATTTCAACGATGTGCATGCCGGGGACTACTATTACGAACCGCTCGGGATCGCCAAAATGCATGGTCTCATAGAAGGAGAGGGTGACAACAGCTTTAATCCCGTGAGCAGCATATCCCGCCAGGATATGTTCGCGATCGTGCACAGAGCGCTTGATAAAACGGGCAAGTTGTCGTTGAAAGGCGGGCGCGGCGTACTCTCCGGCTACGCCGACGGTTCGACGGTGGCCGAATATGCCGCTGACAGCGTGTCCGAATTGATAGCCGCCGGGTTGGTTGAAGGCTCGGGCACAATGCTGTATCCGTCAGGCCATGCGACCAGAGCGGAAACGGCCGTACTGCTGAACCGTATTCTGAGCAAGCTCTATAAATAAGGCTTCCGGCAAGTTAAAATTCAGAATGTGAAGCGTCTGTGCCGTCGAATACGGCTTCGAGTATCCATAGAAGAGAAGAACCGTTCCGCTTGCCGGGCGGTTCTTTGCTTTTCTCAACATTTTTTACCAGTAAAATCCTCCTTACGAAGGATCATTCATCTTGGCAAAGGCTTCGTTTAGAAGCTTTTCTTATTCCCATCCACGCGGATACGTATGGGTTTGCACGTCAAAGGACCGTCCAGCCGTTCCCGGACGGTTTTTCTTAATCCTTAGAAGCTCTCCATCCGGCAAGGATCTACACCCGATGACGCTTCCTGTATTCGGAAGGAGCGACACCGATCCGCGCGGCGAATAAGCGGCTCAAATAATGACCGGTCGCATAGCCGCAAACGGCGGCGATCTGGTCGACGGTCATCCGGGTTTCCCTCAGCATGCGGCAAGCCCGTTCCATCCGTAGCGACGTTAAATAATCGCCGGGCGTTAACCGGTAAGCGCAGCGGAAGCGGCGGATCAGCTGGACCGAGCTGAGACCCAACTCATGAGCCAATTCCTTGACCCCGTAAGGCTGGGAGCAATGCTGCTCCAGAAGTTTGGCGGCCCGGTTCATCAGCTCGTCCTGGGGAGGCTGTGACGCACGCGGATTCGGAGCGGACAGAAGCTCCAGGCACCAGGACGTCCAGATGTCGTTCCAATAGTGGCTGAGCAGTTTTTGCCGTTCGGCGATCGGGAGAGGGCCGATCGTCTTCCATTTGGCAAACGAGTCGAATAACCGCCTGCGGTCACCCGGCGTAATCGAGACGGGAATTGGGAGACGGCTGTCCGTCTCTTCCGATTCGCTTGCCGGACAACGGCGGATCAGATCGAGCCGCGCATAATGAAACGACAGCCCCGGAGCGGTCATCGTCCGGTTGAACGGAACATGCGGAGGACAGAGAACGAGAACTCCGCTGCTCGCCACGCCCGAAGTTTCCCCAATCTCGTAGGAGAAGGAACCGTTCTCGACCGCAAACAGGCACCAGCTCGGATACGTGTCCGTATCGAGCAGAAACTCCTGCTTCTTCTCCCAATACGTATATTCGTTCACTTGCCAGTGAAGCCCGGACAGAGAGGAGAAAGCGGGGAAAGCTGCGGGGCTGGCGTCGGTTTGCATCGATCTGATGCCGGTATTGTACGTCATCGTATACCTCCTTTGTTAGTCGAAATAAAAGATACGGAATTGGATTGTATCGTGTATTTTAACTTAATTACGACATGATATGATGAAATTATATATATCATAACTCGATTAAGGTGGTTTTGGCTATGCGTGACGAAAC
>JAQSXN010000527.1 GCA_029256665.1 Paenibacillus sp. | reverse complement strand
CACGGAGGCAAGACGTATACGTCCGGCAGGCTGTGGACCTCTCCGACCTTCGGCAAAGCATACGGCAAGTTCGAAGCGCGCATGAAGCTGCCTGCCGGCCAGGGGTTATGGCCGGCCTTCTGGCTCATGCCGAGAGATTCCGAATACGGCGGTTGGGCTTCCTCCGGCGAAATCGACATCATGGAGGCGAGAGGCCGATTGCCGGAGACGGTGGACGGAACGATCCATTACGGCAAGGGAGCTCCGAACAATAAGGCGACGGGCTCGCATTACGTATTCCCCCAAGGCGAGGATTTCACCGATTTTCACACCTATTCGCTGGAGTGGGAGCCGGGAGAGCTGAGATGGTACGTCGACGGCACCCTGTACCAGACGATAAACGATTGGCATAGCTGGGGAGCGGGGCAGCCGGACAAATACGCTTATCCTGCGCCGTTCGATAAGGAGTTCTATATCATCATGAACCTCGCGGTCGGGGGCAATTACGACGGCGGGCGCCTGCCGGACCCTAACGCGTTCCCGGCGACGATGGAGGTCGACTACGTTCGCGTGTACGATCTGACGGGCCGTCCATACTTGGAACCGGTCGAGCCGCAGCTTGTGCCGGACGAATTCCCGGTTGGCGGCAAGGAAGCCGTCGACGGCAGCTTCATCCACGACATCGATTACGAAGAAGGCATTAACGACGTGACCGACGCAGCGCCGGACATGGATCCCGTCTATTGGAACTTCCTGCACGACAACCAATTCGGCGGCTCCGGCAGCGCCAGCGTCGAGACGATCGGCGGCGACCGGTTCGCGAAGCTGGATTTGACGGCGGGAGGCAACGCCAATTACGCGCTGCAGCTCATTCAGTATTTGACGCTCGTGAAAGGCAAGTCGTATAAGCTGACCTTCGACGCCAAGGCATCGGCAGACCGCGGCATGAGCATGAAATTCGGCGGGGACGCCAGCAGCAATTGGGCGATTTATTCCGACAACTTCGATGCGGGGCTGACGGAGGAGATCCAGTCCTACGAATACCGGTTCCAGATGACGGGCGATACCAACGCGGCGGCAAGGCTCGAATATAACGTCGGGCAGAATACGGCCGACGTATGGATCGGCAACGTCCGGGTCGAAGAAATCGATACGGTGAGCACGCCGGACGATCCCAAGACGCCGCTGGACGGGGGCAATCACGTCTACAACGGATCGTTTGATCTCGGCACGATGGACCGGATGAAATATTGGCATGTCCTGTTGGGAGGGGACGCGGAGGCGGAGCTGTCTGTTGGGGCCGCGGAGCGTTATTTGACGGCCGGCATCGGTAACGGCGGATCGGCCGCGACGGACATCATACTGAATCAGAAGGGCATCGAGCTGCTCCAGAGCGATACCTACAAGCTGACTCTGGACGCATGGTCGGATCATGAGCGTACGATCGAGGTTCGGCTGACAGGGAAGGACGGAACCGTCTATGCCGGGCCGTTCACGGTTGAGCTCGGCACGGAGCGCGGCACAATCGCCGTCGCGGAGTTCGATATGCCGGCAGGCGCGACGGATCGGGAAGCCCAGCTCGACATTATGCTCGGCGGATCCTCCGGTAACGTCTATCTGGACGACGTGAGCCTGATCCGGACCTCCAACCGCAACGTGGATTTCGCGGGCGTTGAACTCTATCCGGTCAAGAACGGAGACTTCTACTTCGGACTCGCGGGATGGGAGCCGTTTATCCAAGGCGGGGCGGCTGCGTTCTCCGGAGCGGGCGGAGAAGCCGTCATCGACGTGACGAACCCGGGCTCCGCGGGCTGGAACGTCATGCTGAATCAATCGGGTCTGCGGCTTGAGGGAGGACTCTCCTACGCGTTGTCGTTCGAGGCCTCTTCGAGCGTGAACCGCGATATCGAGGTATCGCTGGAGAACGCGGGCTACGTCCGCCGCTTCTTCTCCGGGTCGCTTCCGCTCGGCGGGGAGAAGCAGCGCTTCGAATACGTGTTCCGGATGCCGGCGGACGAGGTTCTCGCGCTTAAAATCATGACGGGCAAAACGGCGCAAAGTCCCGCCGGCGCCCATCAAGTGAGGATCGACAACGTGAAGCTCGAGGTGCAATACGCGCCGCTGCTGCAGCCGTCGACGGTGATAGCCGACGCTTTGGACAATCGGATCGGCGAGCCGGCTACGCTGTTTTATTCGCCGGTTGCCGGTTGGGCAGAAGGGATCGCGGGAGTTTCCGTGAGCGGAACGGCATTGGATCCGGATGATTACGAGACATCAGGCGGAGCGATCGTCCTTTCGGCGGATGTATTCGAGGAAGAAGGCCTGTACGATATCGTCATACATTCGGATGGTTACTCGAGCGTGACGGTGCGTCAACAATTGCTTGCGGGAGACGGCAATCTCGTCCTTAACGGCGGCATGACGCAAGGTCTCGCGAATTGGGAGACATGGGAGGGCGAGGGTGGAGACTCCACTATTACGGCGGATGAAGGCGTGGCGGAAGCGGTCATCCACTGGCACGGCGGCATGCATCCCGAGTGGAACGTGCCCGTGGGCTGGTCGACCCAATTCAGCCAGAACGGCATTAAACTTGCGGGAAGCAGGACGTACGAGCTTAGCTTTAACGCATGGGCGACCGCAAGCAGACCGATCGTGACCGAGCTTGGCGGCTACAATAACAACCAGTCGGTTACGTACGCCTTGACGACGAATGCGTCCGACGCGCACAAGACGACGCTCCAGCCGGTGAGCGATGTCCAATTGTCGCTGAAGTTTTTGCTGGGCAACGTGGTTAGCGGCGATTTGACTACGCCGGATGCGGCGCATACCGTCTTTATCGACAACGTCGCCATCAAGGAAGTGAAGCCGCCGCCGTTGCTTGCGGCCGATTCCATCGAAAATGAAATTGGCGTGCCGATTACGATTACTTTCGCGGACGATGCCGAATGGCGGTCTGCCGTTGCCCGAGTGCTCGTTGACGGCGTGGAGGCGGCACCGGAGCAAGCCCTGTGGGAAGCGGGCCAAGTCACGTTATCCGCGGAGTTGTTTCCAGAGGTCGGCACGTACGCGATCGCGATCGAAGCGCCGGGTTACGGCGTGAATTCCATTCAGCAAAAGGTGCGGACGTCCGCGCCGAACATCGCGATCGCCCGCGCTTCCAGCGCGAGCGCGTCTAGCGCGAATGGCGCGGCGGGCGCAGCTTCCCGCGCGTTTGACGGCAACGCCGGCTCGCGCTGGGAGTCCGCTGCCGGCATCGATCCGCAGTGGCTCGCCATCGATCTCGGCGGCGTATACGCGCTTGATGCAGCGGCGCTGGAATGGGAAGGCGCTTACGGGAAGACGTATAAGCTGCAAGCTTCGACCGAGGCCGAGCCAGGCGAAGACGATTGGATCGATCTATTCTCGGAGGAGAACGGCAACGGCGGCCTCGACGAGATCACGCTGCATGGAGAAGCGGCAAGACATATCCGGATGCTCGGGACGGCGCGCGGCACGCAATGGGGATACTCGCTGTGGGAATTTGCCATTTACGGCACGCTGGTAAGCGGCGGCGAGGAAGGAGGCGGGACGGACCCTGGAAATGGCGGCGTACCTACGGATCCCGGCATCCCT
>JAQSXN010000526.1 GCA_029256665.1 Paenibacillus sp. | reverse complement strand
ATTGTCCCCAATTGTCGCCGTAATTCCATCCGAGCCGTGTTGAAATCGAGCTGTTATTTCTTAGTCACGGGCATACGCAGAGAGGGCGAGCGGATCGTCCATGCGCATTTTATCCATCTTTTTTTGCAGGTAATGTCCATGGATATGAGGAGAGTGGGGGAGTAAGATGAATAAGTCACAAGTGAGAATAATTATCAAATGGAGGAATCATCATGTATACCCCAGTTCGTAAACAAACATGGATGGCTACGATGCTGGTGCTGCTCGTCCTGCTCGTCGCCGCCTGCGGATCCAATAACGAGGCGCCTGCCGCCACGCAAGCTCCGCCGCAAGAACCCTCGCCTACGGCTTCATCGGAGCCGTCCCCGGCAGCGGAAGCCGGAACGCGCGAATATGAGGATGCGCTTGGCCGCAAGGTGGAAATTCCGGCACGGCCGGGGCGCATCATCGCCCACTACTATGCGTCCGAATTTATGGCGCTGGGCATTCCCGTTGTAGGCACGAACTACAATAATGCGCAGCTGGTGCTGACGGAAGAGCAACTTAAAGGAATCGAAGACGTCGGTGGCGACGGGCTTGTGCCGAACATCGAGAAGGTCATTGCGCTGGAGCCCGATCTGATCGTCGTTCCCGACTTCCTGGAAGCGGCGGACGTGGAAGCCTTGTCCAAAGTCGCTCCGACTGTCGTCGTCGCCTACGGCTCGGATGCATTCGAGCACGTCCGTCAGATTGCCGATATCGGAGGCAAGCCGGAGCTTGCCGATGCATGGCAGAAGAGCTACGACGAGAAAGTGGAGAAGCAGCGCGAAAACGTTAAAGGTCATATCGAGGCTGGAGAGACGGCTTCGGCTTTCGTACTCTACTCGGACAAAAAGCTTTACGTCTATAACAAGCAACGCTTAGGCCCCGTCATGTACGACGCCTTCGGGTTCGAGGTTCCCGCGAAAGTAACGGAACTCTTCGCAAGCGATCCGTCCCAGCTATGGGCAGAGATTTCGCTGGAGAAGCTGCCGGATTATGTCGGCGATCGCATCTTCCTTATTGGACCTGGCGATGACGAAGAGTCCAAGAAGGTGCTGGACGAAGTGCTGAACGGACCGGTATGGAGCACGCTCCCGGCCGTGAAGAACAATAAGGCGTATATCGTCGGCTCCAGATGGGCGATGAACGATCCGTTGTCGCTGGAGTGGCTGCTGGACGAGATGGCCGGCGTATTGGCTTCGGAGAAGAACGAAACATAAATGGGGTAAAATCGTTAACAGCCAAGGACGCGGCTTTACGTTGCGCGACTTGGTTGTTTTCGTTTATAATCGCATTAATTGATAATGGTTATCACTTGGGGTGAGATCGCAATGCCTGGAACGGACCAAATAATGCCTGACGCTCTACCGCTATTGGTACAACTGACGAACATTACGGAAGAAATGTATCACGAGGACGGTCCGACATCGTTTGGCGATGCGGCAGTCTTTACGCTGCTGATCGTCGTGGAAGGCAGGGGCGTGGCGGAAATCGGAGTCAAGCATCATCTCGTAGAGCGAGGCTGCTGCGTTATCGTCCGGCCGCGCACCGTCTCGTATCTGCGAGTGCTCGGCGACTTTGGGCTGCGGGCTTGCCGACTGACGTTCCAGGTCGATCGCGACCTTATCGGGATGGTGGACGGCGGCGAGGCGTTTGCGGTCGAACCGTTTCATCGGTTGGAGAGCAAGCTGGAGCAGCTTATTCATCTAGCAGATGCGGAAGATGCGCTGGGGTTGTTTTATCGACACATCCGGTTTCAAGAGCTGTTATATGATGTGCTCAGGGCCAAGTCCGCTAGCAGGGAGGCTACGGATCCGCGCTTGGCGGTGGAACGTTGCGTCGCTTATTTGGAGCAACGTTACGGCGACGATGTCGAGATCGGAAGGCTGGCAGAGCGGGAAGGACTGAGCCGCTGGCGGTTCGAGCGCCACTTCAAGGCGTTGACGGGCCGCTCGCCGCTCGACTATTTGACGACGCTGCGGATGAAGAAGGCCAAGGAGCTGCTTACGGAGCCATCCAGCCGCGTCGCGGATGTCGCGGTAAGGGTCGGGTATCGGGATGAATATTATTTTAGCCGGAAATTCAAGCAGACGTTCGGTATGCCGCCTTCGAGGTATACGCGAAGCAGGGACGGCGAAGCATCCCGCATATTCTCCATTCAATATCTTGGCGAGCTGCTTGCGCTTGGCGTGCTGCCGGTCGGATCCAACAAGGCGCTGCTGCACGCCATTCCGGAAGCACCTCGCAGCATTCGCGGCGTTGAGGATTTGCCGACCCTCAATATGCGGCAATTGTCGGGACTCGCGCCGAATCTGATCCTATTCCCCAGTTACTTGGAGCAGCCCGTAGCGGAGGAGCTCTCCGGCATCGCGGACGCCGTAAAGATCGATTGGGAAAGCGACGTGTACACGCGCCTTCGCAGCATCGGCGCGCTGCTCGCGCGGGAGGCCGAGGCGGAACGCTGGATCGAGCATTACGAACGGAAAGCGGAGAGGACGCGCGGCAAGCTGCAGCATTGCATCGGAGCTGGTGAGACTGCTTCGGCCTTTATCTATCATGACGACGGGCTATACGTCTATGCCGGCCATCATTTCGGCCATTCCTTGTACCGCGGAATCGGCTTCGAGCCTTCGCCGGGCGTTAGGGCTCTGATCGACGATAATCCCAACACGAAGTGGAAACGGATCGAACCTGGCGAGCTGCCTCATTATGCCGGCGACCGCGTATTTATCGCGCTCCCCGAGTCGGGGCGGGCGGTCGAGACGGGCCGCGGGCTGCTGCAGCATCCGGCATGGCGCGGGCTGCCGGCCGTCCAAGAAGGGAGAAGCTATGTCGTCAGCGACAGCTGGGCGAATTACAATCCTATCACGCTCGACAAACATCTCGACCATTTGGCGGGCTGCCTGCAAGCGCGGCGACGGGCGTAAGGGAGCCGATATTGATGTTGATGGCTATCGGCTTTCGAACCTGTCATATAAGGCGAAACGCAGCCGTTCATCTTTGGTTAGGATTCGATAGAGTTTCTTTAAGCGCCTACATCCTTGTCGATCATTCGTCTTACCATCTTTGTGCCCGCATAGAAGGCTCCAAGCGCTAGCAGCGGGCTCCAGAGATGGTAATGCAGGACATAGTCTGCTCCGCAGAACATCGGCAGCTCCTCGCATAGTAGAGCATGTCCGCTCTGCGGAAAACCTCTGCCGTACCAAGGGAAGCCGGTAGCGAGCAAGGTTGCCGCATACACGATAACTACTTTCTCGACGAGCATGGCGACTCCGATGGCATGGAGGGCTAATTGCAATTTTTTTTGCCTGGCATATGCGAAAAGGAACGAGCCCAACAACAGGTATGGCACCGTCGACAACGCCACTCCGTAATAAACCCAGGATATCTCCCGGCTTTGGTCGGCCGGCCGATCGAAGTAGAAGGAATAGCTCATTGCCGTCAAGAAAAACGTGCAAACATAGAAACCGGCAAACAATAGGCCGGCCAGCAAAGTGACTCCGACCCACGGATAATGCTTGTGCATGATCAACTCCCCTGATTTAATCATTGATCCCTTTGCCATCCAGAATGTG
>JAQSXN010000525.1 GCA_029256665.1 Paenibacillus sp. | reverse complement strand
GCCCTTTTTCATTGTGTACAATGAAAGAGTTGACATCAAAATTGCGAATATGGTATATAAAAGGAGGGATTAGCACTCATGTAACTTGAGTGCTAACGAGAAGCGTCGGCCAAGCCGATGACGAACCACGTTCCATAATCGAGAGGAGAGCGCATTCATGGCTATGAAGCAATTCCAGGCGGAATCCAAACGGCTGTTAGAGATGATGATTAATTCGATCTACACGCAGAAGGAAATTTTTCTACGCGAGCTGATCTCCAACGCGAGCGACGCCATCGACAAAATTTATTACAAAGCGTTGACGGACGATAGTCTCGTCTTCAATAAAGAGGATTATTACGTCAAAGTAACGGCGGACAAGGATGCCCGCACGCTGACGTTAACGGATACCGGCATCGGCATGACGCAAGAGGAGCTCGAGAACAACCTCGGAGTCATCGCGAAGAGCGGCTCGCTGGCGTTCAAGCAGCAGAACGAGTCGAAGGACGGACATAACATTATCGGCCAGTTCGGCGTCGGTTTTTACTCCGCTTTTATGGTGGCGGACGAAGTGAAAGTCACGACCAAAGCGCTCGGAAGCGACCAAGCGTATCAGTGGGTATCCGAGGGCGCGGACGGTTATACGATTACGCCGGCGGAGAAAGCGACGGTCGGCACGGAGATCGTGCTGCGCATCAAAGACAACACGGAGGACGAGCAGTACGACGAGTTCCTCGAGCCTTACCGCTTGAAAGCGATCATAAAGAAATATTCCGACTTCATCCGTTATCCGATCAAGATGGATATGAAGAGCCAGCAGCCCGTGGAAGGAAGCGAAGGCGAGTTCGAGGAGAAAGTCGAGGAGCAAACGCTCAACAGCATGGTGCCGATCTGGCGCCGCAACAAGAACGAGCTGACGGACGAGGATTACGCGGCTTTCTACGCGGAGAAACGTTACGGCTTCGACAAACCGCTTAAGCATGTCCATATCAGCGCGGACGGAGCGGTCGTCTATAACGCGATTCTGTACGTGCCGGAGAACGCTCCGTTCGACTATTACACCAAGGAATATGCCAAAGGGCTGGAGCTCTACTCCAATGGCGTTCTAATTATGGACAAGTGCGCGGATCTCGTGCCGGATTACTTCAGCTTCGTGAAAGGGATGGTCGATTCCGAGGACCTGTCGCTCAACATTTCCCGTGAGCTTCTGCAGCATGACCGTCAATTGAAGCTGATCGCCAAAAATATTAAAAACAAGATCAAAGGTCTGCTGCAGAGCATGCAGAAGGATGATCGCGACAATTACGAGAAGTTCTACAAGTCGTTCGGCCGTCAGTTGAAGTTCGGCGTGTACAACGATTACGGCATGAACAAAGCGGATCTGCAAGAACTGCTGCTGTTCCACTCTTCCAAGGAGAATAAGCTGGTCAGCCTGGACGAATACGTGTCGCGCATGCCGGAGGATCAGAAATATATTTATTACGCGACGGGCGAGTCGATCGCGCGGATCGAGAAGCTGCCGCAGATCGAGGTCGTGCTAGAGAAAGGCTACGAAATTCTGTATTTGACGGACGACATCGACGAGTTCGCGATCAAGATGATCTTGAACTACAAGGAGAAGGAATTCCGCTCCATCTCCGGCGGCGACCTCGGCTTCGAGCCGGAAGAGAAGGACAAGCCTTCCGAATCCGAAGAGAACACGAACAAGGAGCTGTTCGACGGCATGCTTGAGCTTCTCGGCGGCAAGGTCAAGGCGGTTAAGGCGTCCAAACGTCTGAGAAGCCATCCAGTCTGCTTATCCGCTGAGGGAGAGCTGTCGATCGAGATGGAGAAGATTCTCAAGATGATGCCGGACAGCGGAGACGTGAAAGCCGACAAAGTGCTTGAAATCAACGTGAATCACGACGTGTTCCAATCGCTCAAGAACGCCCATGGCTCCGATAAGGAGAAGTTCAACCTGTACACGCAGCTGCTCTATAATCAGGCGCTGCTGATCGAAGGATTGCCGCTTCAGGATCCGGTTGAATTCACGAATGACATCTGCAAAGTCATGGTTTAAACCATCGGCTCATACCCGTAACGAACAAAAAACCGCCTCGGCGGTTTTTTTTGTATGTTCTCGGAACGAAACGCGTCGATCCGCAAATGGACGGCCCAGCCGTTGCCGTCTTGTTAACGCAGAGGCTGCGGAGGTTGTCGAATCATTTCCCCGGCAATATCGGATCATGGAGCTTATGCGGCGCTGCGATTGACGGAGGGCACCGGCTTCCTGTTGCCAATCCGCAGCTGAACGACCATCATGACAACGGCAAGGAAGGCCAAACCGCCAAACGCGGGCGCAAAGCTGCCGGACAGATCATGCGCGTAACCGACCGTAACCGGGCCAAGAGCGCCGATTACGTATCCGCCGGACTGGTTCATCGCCGACCAAGAGCTTGCGGATTCCGCATCGGGTGTTTCTTCGATCGGCAGCATGAGCGCAATCGGGAACAACCCGCCGGCTCCGAGACCAAGCAATACCGCGGCGAGCCAAGGATTGCCGGATAAGGCAAGCGTGACAAGGCCGATAAGCTCGAGCGATGCGCTAGCCAGCAGCCATACCAACCGTTTCGGGAACTTGGACATGAGGAACGGGATCAGCAAGCTGACCGGGATTTGGATAAACGTGAACAAGGTCAACATGGCGGCGGCAAAGCTCGCGTCATAGCCCATGCTCTCCAGAGTCGGCGACAGCCATGCGGTAATGGAATAAAATTCGAACGCCATAAGGCCGAAATAGCAAGTGAGGAGCCAAGCCCGTTTATCGCGCAGCGGAAGCCTTGCGATGCCTGCCGGCGGAAGTGCCGCAACGGTCAGGCGGTTGCGGCGTTCCTTCGCGGCGAGATGAATCCATAGCGGCAGCGCGGCAAGCGCGAAGACGGCCCATGCGGCGGACGATGCTTGCCAGGAGTTCCCGAACGCGGCTTGCAGGGGAACCGACAGACCGGCGCTGACGGTTGCCCCGAGCACGAGCGCCATGGAATAGATGCCGACGATGGACGATGCTTTGGCGGCAAAATGTTTTTTGATGAAACCGGACAACAGCGGTCCGGCTACCGCGATCCCGACTCCTGCCGCGAACGCGCTCAGCAGCAGGATGAAGGCCGTACCGGCAAAGAAACGGGCAGCCGTCGCCCCGCCGATGAGCAAGACGGCGAATAGGATCGTCCGCTCCAGCCCTAAGCGGCGGCTCCATAGGACGGCGGTAGGGGCGAACAGCCCCATGCACATGACCGGTATGGACGTCAATAAACTAGCGGTCGTCCCGCTTATGCCGAGCGTTTCCCGGATCGTTTCCAGCATGGGGGCAATAGACGTTATCGCGGGCCTCAAATTAAGCGAGGCTAGAAATAGCGCGAGAAGAAGCAAATAAGATTTGCGCATGATGTCGTTCCTCCTGAACTCACATTGATGAATATGCTCTAGTGTATTGCGGAATGATCGATTAATCAATACAATGAAAACTATTATGATGATAAGAAATACTAATGATTGGGGGCGACATATGGAATTCCGTCAATTGGATTATTTTTTGGCGGTGAGCGACGAATTGCACTTTACGAAGGCAGCGGAGAGATTAGGCGTCTCGC
>JAQSXN010000524.1 GCA_029256665.1 Paenibacillus sp. | reverse complement strand
GTCGTCCTTGGTCCGCTCGAAGGCGAGCAGCCGGTCGTCGCCGGCCGCAAGCGAAACGAACGGCCCGCCCGCGCTGCCGTTCCAGAGCGCCGGATTGTCATGCTTCAGCTCCGCAAGCTCCCGGTAGAACGCCTGCAGCGGCAAGTCGTCCCAGACAATTTCGTCCTTGTCGAAGAACAACAGCCGCTTGTCCAAGCCGGCCTCCTGACCGGAATAGATCAAGGGCATGCCCGGCAGCGTGAAGGTGAGCGCCGCCATGGTTTTGACCGCGTCGCCCAGCCGCTCGCTCTCCGTGCCGACCCACGAGTTTTCGTCGTGGTTGGACGTAAAGTTGAGCGGGTAGGTTCCGGCCGGATAACTCTTGGCCAGCCTTTCCGCATACAGCTTCACCTGCTCGGCGTTACCGATTCCCTTAGCCACTCGGTTCAGCACGTTGTACAGCTGCCAGCCGTAGTTCGCATGGAACGCGTTCTTCAGCAGCCCGATCTGCTGATCGTCTTCCGCGAGCATGAACACCGGCTTCACCTTGTCGAGCTCGGCGCGCGCCCGCTCCCAGAACGGCGTCGGCACGCCGCCCGCGTAATCCGCGCGATACCCGTCGACGTCGAACTCGCGGACCCAATAGGTCATCGCGTCGATCATCGCCGTCTGCACGTCTTCGTTCGCGTAATCGAGATCCGCCACGTCGGCCCAGTTCGTGCCCGGCGGCTGCACGATGTTGCCCGCTTCGTCCGTCGTATACCAGCCCTCGTTCGCAAGCCAGGCGTTGTCCCAGCCCGTATGATTCGCGACCAGATCCAGCAGCACTTTGAAGCCCATCCCGTGCGCCTTGTCGACCAGCGAGCGGAAGTCCTCCTCCGTGCCGAACTCCGGATTGACCGCCTTAAAGTCGTCCACCGCATAATAAGAACCTAATCCGCCGTTTCGTTTCGTCTGCGAAATAGGATGAATTGGCATCAGCCACAGAATGTCGATGCCCATCTCCTTCAGCCGCGGCAAATGCTCCTCGAACGCCTTAAACGTGCCTTCCTTCGTATACTGACGCACGTTCACCTCGTACATGACGGCGCTGGCCGCCCACGCCGGCGTCCGCGTGGCTTCCGACTGTACGGCGGAAGCCGAAGTCGGCTCCGCCTCCCGTCCATTGCCCGCAGCTCCCCCGCCGCCAGACGTACAAGCCGTCACCCCTATAAGGGACGCGATCAACGGAATGGCGACCATCCGTCTCGCTCCTTTTACCATGTCGTATCACTCCTTAACCTTTGACCGAACCCAGCGTAATCCCTTTGACAAAATATTTTTGCAAGAACGGATAGATGACGAGCAGCGGCAGCATCGAAATAAAGATTTTGGCCGCGTTCAGCGTCTGGTTGGATAGCAACGACATCCGCTTGACCGTCTCCGCGTCCATCTTGGTCGGGTCGATGACGACCGCCACCTGCTTGATGTACGATTGCAGCGGGTACATGTCCGACTTGTTCATCAGCACCAGCGCCTGGAAAAATTCGTTCCAATGATACACGATCGTAAACACGAGAATAGTCGCCAGCACCGGCACGGACAGCGGCAGGCAGATGCTGAACAGAATGCGCCACGGTCCGGCGCCGTCGATCAACGCCGATTCTTCCATTTCCTTAGGCATATTGCGCAAATAGTTCATGACGAGTATGACGTTGAAGACGGGAAGGCCGCCGCCAAGCACCAGCCCCCAAATATTGTTGATCATGCCGAGCGACTGCATCGTCAGGTACCAAGGCACCAGGCCGCCGTTAAACAGCATCGCGAACACCAGCAGCCACATAAAGACGTTCCTTGGCTTAAACTCTTTGGACGTTTTGGACAGCGGGTACGACATCAGCAGGACGACGAAAAACGAGATGCCTGCGCCAAGCAGAACCCTTTGCACCGAGATCCAAGCGGACCGGAAGAACTGCGTATCTTCCATGATTTTGGCATACGAACCCATCGTAAACCCTTTGGGCCACAAGAACACGTGCCCTCCCGCGGCGGCCGCCTTATCGCTCAGAGAGATGGACAAGGTATACCAGACCGGGGCGAGGCACAACAGCATTATTACGATAAGCAACACTAGATTCAGTCCATTAAACAATCGGGATAGGGCCGAACGTTCGGATATCAAGGTCATCCGCTCCTGTCTCTCTGGTTAGAAAATCCGATAATTGGCGAACCGGTACGCAAGCGTATACGATACGGTGATCAAGATAAGGCCGACAACCGATTTAAGCAGTCCGACCGCCGTAGCGAGTCCATGCTGGAAGTCGATCAGACCGGCTCGGTATACCCAGGTATCCACGATATCCCCCGTCGAGTACACGGACGGATTGTACATGGTGAAGATTTGGTCGAAGCCCGCGTTCAAAATATTGCCGAGACTCAGCGTAGCCAGCAAAGCCGCGACGGGCAGAATGCTCGGAATCGTGATTTTGACCAGCCGCTGCCATTGCGACGCGCCGTCGATCGCCGCTGCTTCGTACATCTCGGGGTTGATCGACGTCAGCGCGGCGAAGAAGATGATGGCGTTAAAGCCGAATTCCTTCCAAATATCGCTGCCGATGACGAGCGCCGGGAAGGCGTCCGCATTCGCGAAGAACAGGATCGGCTCCACGCCGAACGAGGACAGGAGGCCGTTCACCGGACCGTTATACGAGAAGATGTCCAGCATCATGCCGCCGACGATGACCCAAGACAGAAAGTGGGGCAAATAGACGACGGTCTGCACCGTGCGCGTAAATAGCCGGTTCTTGACCTCGTTGAGCATCAGCGCGAAGACGAGAGGCACGATTAGGTTGCCGATCATTTTGGAGAAGGCGATGACGACCGTATTGCGGAAAATGATTTTGCTATCGTCCAGCTCGAACATGTACTTAAAGTTCTCAAGCCCGATCCATGGCGAACGCCACAGGCCGAGTCCGGGGTTAAATTCCTTGAACGCCGCCACGACGCCGTACATGGGATAGAGGTTGAAGAAGATCAACCATAACAGCCCTGGCAACAGCATGAGGTAAAAATGTTTGGCAAAGCTTTTCGGTATCACTCTCTCCACTCCTTGCTTAGAAGATCAAGACGAGCGATTGTCCGCCCGTCTTGATCGTTCCTCTCTATTTCAAAGCGTTGACTTCTTCCGTAATTTTGTCGCCGCCTTGCTCCGTCCATTTCGTCACGAACTCGTCGAACGCGCTCAAGTCCGCGCTGCCCATGATGATTTTCAGGAACGTCTCGTCTTCGAGCTTCTTCAGATTCGTCCAGCGGGATTCCATCGTTTTGGTCTGAGCGGTCGCGATGCTTCGCACCCAGTTGACGTCCGAGTCGACGAACGTGGAGCCGCCGTTCAGATGCGCGTAGATGTGCGTGAAGAAGCCGGCATCCGTTTTTTGATCGAAGTATTGAATGTCATAGTTGTCGACAGGGTCCAGCTTGACGGCTTTCGCGTGCGTAGCCATCTCGTGCGCCCAGCCGTAGTTGATATTGTCGATGTCTTCGAGCTTGATTTTATCGGCCAGAAGATCGCGAAGCGCGTTAACCGCGTATTCCAGCTGGTCGCCTGCGCCCAGGATCAGGAACAGCGGCACCTCTTGGGACGTCATTTCTTTGCC
>JAQSXN010000523.1 GCA_029256665.1 Paenibacillus sp. | reverse complement strand
AGCGAAATAGGGATGCCAGATGGAAGCGGCCGTCAACGATATCGTCATCAAGGAAATGCCGATAATCATAAAGGCTTTTATCCGGGCGGCGTTTTTCTTGATTAGTTTGCCGGTCAAATAAGCCGTAATGACAAGACCGAGCAGCGGGATCGCAAGCAAACCGCCTTTGGCTACTCCGTCGATGGAGATTGGAGGTTTTTCGGTCATATCGGACAAGTAGAAGAGGATGCCGAACAAAATAAACAGACCCAGCGATCCGGCGATATACGCGGTGACGAGCCACTTGCCTTGTTCGGCATATATTCCCTTGAGACCTTGCCAATACTCCTTAAACGGCATCGGCTTGGCCTTATGCTCCGGCTCCTTGATCAGCCACAGCACGGCACAGAACGCGCCGGCGCAGAAGATAGGGAAGGCAAAAAAAGGAGCATACCACGTCCACATGCCGAGCAGCGAGCCGAGAATCGGACTTATGACTTTGCCGGCGCCATTGGAAGCTTCGATGAGACCAAGCGCTTCGCTTTCGTCGCCGTCCTTGTACAGATCGCCGACTAGCGCCATGGCGATCGGAGCGGTGCCTGCCGCGGCCAATCCCTGCAGCGCGCGGGCCGCGATCAATATGCCATAGGAGTCCCATACGGCTCCCAAGCCGGCAAGGATGCCTGCGCCGCCATATACGGCAAGAGCGGGCAAAATGACCGCCTTACGCTTCATGCGGTCGGATAAATAACCGATTAGCGGAATGAAGACACCTGCGGTTACGGAGAATAGGGTAATGACCAAGCTGGATTGGAGCTCGCTTAACGACATCGCTTTGGCCATGTCGGGAAGAATGGGCACCAACATGGAATTGCCAAGCACGAGCACCAGGGGGACGGTAGCAAAGGCGGCATATTGCAGCCAAGGAGATTTCGGTTTAGGTGATGTGGTATCCATTGCTGCTCCTCCGCGCGTCATAACATGGTCTTGTCCGAACGGGGGACGGTTATGACGGTTTTATGGCTAATCTGCCCATCGCCTTGAGCTTCCATACTTCGCATGATACGATGGGGTTTAGACAAGCGAGGAAGAAAGAGGGTTTCGAATGCGAACAATTACGGCATGGTTTGCGATCGCGTTTATTTGCGCCGGACTCGGCATATTCCAGTACATGCAGCAAGACGTGAATGCGGCGTCGGACGTTTCCGCGCCAAGCGGTTTCAAACCTAAAGCCGGATACGAATCTATTGCGATATCGCTTCCGGGCATGGATGAACAGAGTTATACGGTTGGCGGGAAGACGAGCGGAGAGAAGCTGTTGTTCGTCAATTTCTGGGCATCCTGGTGCGGTCCATGCGAGATGGAAGCGGCGGATCTGCAGAAGCTGCACGAACAATATGGGGATGTTATGACGCTGTACGGCGTCAATTCAACGAATTACGACAAAGAACGATCGGCAAGAGAATTCGTGGAGGAGCACGGGCTTACGTTTCCGATGCTAATGGACCGGGAAGGGTCCGTCACGAAGCAATACAAAGTAAACACGTTCCCGACCAGCTTCTTGATCGATGGCAACGGCGTTATTCGCGAGCGGATAAACGGCGTCATTACGTACGGGGAATGGGAAAGGCTGATTCGGAAATGGACGAACGCGGAAGGGTAAGCGGCGTCGATCCCGTGTGCCATCCATAAAAACAGGAAAAGCAGTCGGCAAGGCGGAAGCGATCCTTCCGTCTTGCCAACTGCTTTTTTCCAATTTCCATTGGCTAGTGATTAACGAGCCCCAGACGCTCTCCGTTATCCCTCTCGGATAACGAATCGCCCGCTTTGGCCATGTGCAGCAAAGCATATCGGATGCTGTCAAGCAACGCTTCCCAGCTTGCTTCGATTACGTTGCCCGATACGCCTACGGTGCTCCACGTATTATCCAGTCCTGTCGACTCGACCAGCACGCGTACCTTGGCTGCCGTTGCGTCCTTCTCGTCGATCACGCGCACCTTGTAATCCGACAAATGGATTTGTTCGATGCGCGGGAAAAATTGAACGAGCGCCTTGCGCATCGCGTTGTCGAGCGCATTGACGGGGCCGTTGCCTTCCGCCGCTGTATGCACGACCTGTCCGCCGACGTTAATTTTGACGATCGCTTCGCAAATCATATTGCCGTTCGACTTCTCCATATGAATCTTAAAGGATTCCACTTTGAAAATTTCGACGGCATCGGTAAAGGCGTCGCGGAGCAGCAGCTCAAGGGAAGCGTCGGCGCCTTCGAATTGGTACCCTTGATGCTCCAGATCTTTGATTTGTTCGATTATTTGTTTCGTCTTTTCGTTGTTCGACGTCACGTCAAGGCCAAGCTCTGCCGCCTTGGAGATGATGTTGCTTTGTCCGGCGAGCTCGGAGACGAGAATCCGCTGCTTGTTGCCCACCAGCTCCGGGGCGATATGCTCGTACGTCTTGGAATCCTTCAGGATCGCGGAGACGTGGATGCCGCCCTTGTGAGCGAATGCCGCGTTGCCGACGAACGCTTGGCCGACCGGCATATGTACGTTGGCGATTTCGCTGACGTAACGCGCTGTTCCGGTGAGCAGGCGAAGTCTGTCGTCAGGCAGACAGCCGTATCCAAGCTTAAGCTGCAGGTTCGGAATGATGGAACAGAGGTTGGCGTTGCCGCAGCGCTCGCCGTATCCGTTCATCGTGCCTTGCACCTGGCGAGCGCCGGCTCCAATCGCAGCCAGCGAGTTGGCGACGGCGAGCTCGCAATCGTTATGCGTGTGGATGCCGATCGGCGTATCCAGCTCAGCCTTGACGCGCGCGACGATCTCGTGGATTTCTCCCGGCATCGTACCGCCGTTGGTATCGCATAAGACGAGCCAATCCGCGCCGCCTTCTTGCGCTTTCTTGAGCGCGGCGATCGCGTATTCCGGATTGTTCTTGTAGCCGTCGAAGAAATGTTCGGCGTCGTACATCGCTTCCATGCCGTGCCGCTTCAAGAGAGCGAAGGAGTCGAAGATCATCGCCAGGTTCTCTTCGAGCGTCGTCTGGAGCGCCGTATGAACGTGGAAGTCCCATGCCTTGCCTACGAGCGTCGCCGCGGGTACGCCGGATTCGATAATCCGCAGTAGACTGGCATCGTGCTCGGCGACGCTGTTCTTGCGGCGCGTGCTTCCGAACGCGGTGATTTTGGCGGCGAGGTTCAACGTCTTAACGCGCTGGAAAAACTCGATGTCTTTGCTGTTGCTGCCGGGATTGCCGCCTTCAATATAATGAACGCCCAAGGCGTCTAGCTTCAGTGCAATCTTCAGCTTGTCGTCAGCCGATAAGCTGATCCCTTCGCCTTGCGTGCCATCACGCAGCGTCGTGTCAAAGATAAATATTTGTGCGGACATTTGTTGTGGCGCCTCCTTCACAGACCCTCTGATGGATTCATAATACATGATTATAACACTTTATCCGTTTAAAGTAGAGAGGGAACTTCGCTTTTGCTAAGCGAACATTGACTTGGATCTTGCCTAATTATATGCTGATGGCATAAGAGGTACAACCTAATTTCTCGCAGTTTGGAGGCGATGCGATGAGCGGCGTCGACGAATATTATCCTGCCAAAGGCAGAGTCATCATCCATTTGGATATGAACGCGTTCTAT
>JAQSXN010000522.1 GCA_029256665.1 Paenibacillus sp. | reverse complement strand
ATAAAAATATACTACAATCAGCTCCTTTGGAGGCTCTGGCGGCGATTGTAGCTTAAAAATATACGACAATGAAGGAGCGCCGCTTACAGCACAATGCCGAAATACGTCTCCAGCGCCGCCGCGTCTTCTTGGTCGGATTCCGGAGTAAACACTTGCACGCCGTCCGGGCGGAACAACCGAAACTCGCCGTTCCATACCGAATTGCGGCCATCCTCCGTAAGCTTGGCGACGATCCGGTTGTTCTTGAACAAAGAGTCCGGCGCATGCTCGCACCAGTAGGACGCCATAAGATAGTCCTTCGCGAACTGCGGCTCCTCCGTGAACGAGAATAGTCGCGACCAGCCGTCCTTCTTCCGCTCCATCAGCATCCACCCGAACTCCGGGTCGCGCTCGAACCGATAGCACTCGTTCCCTTGCGGCTGCTCCACGCCTTCCTGCAGCAGCAACGGCCTTCGCGGCACGACGCCCCCTACTCCCACGTCGCATAAATAGACGTCGCCCTCCGCTTCAACCCGGAGCACATGATGCCTGCGCTTCGGAGGCGTGTTGGTCTCGTCGCGCCAGAACCTCGCGAAGTAGTTGGTCGCGTCGTATCCGAGCTCGCGCAGCAGCCAGCCAAACAGCGCGTTCAGTTCGAAGCAATAGCCGCCGCGTCCCCTGCCGACGATCTTGGCATAGATGTCTTCTACCTTCAGCGACAGCGGGATACCTTGGATAATATCCAAATTTTCGTACGGTACGGCCATCAGATGCAGCTCCTGAAGCTTGGCGAGCGTTTGCACGCTGCCGTCCGGTCGACCCGCGAAGCCGATCCGATCCAAATAAGCTTGTACGTCCATCCCCGATTCCTCCCCCTTATTCGGCCCAGTTTCCCTGCCGGAACACCGGCTCGATCGTGCCGTCCTGCAGCTCCCCGTCGATCTCGAGCTCCGCGCATCCGATCATGAAGTCCACATGCGTCAAGCTGACGTTGGCGCCGCGGGCCAGCAGCTCCTCCGCGGACAGCTTCGTTCCGCCTTCCAGATTGACGGGATAAGCGCTGCCGAGCGCGAAGTGGCACGAAGCGTTCTCGTCGATTCCCGTGTTATAGAACACGCGGTTCAAGTTCGAGATCGGGGAGTCGTGCGGCACAAGCGCCATTTCGCCGAGGTATGACGCGCCTTCGTCGGTATCGAGCAGCGTCGTCAAATGCTCCCGGCCTGACGCGGCGTCGTATTGCGTCACCTTTCCGTCCTTGAACGTCAACGTAATGCCATCAACCAGACGGCCGTTCAAATTAAGCGGCTTCGTGCTTCTCACCGTCCCGTTAACCCCGAGCCGATGCGGCATCGTGTACACTTCTTCCGTCGGCATGTTCGCCACGAAGTACACGCCCTTCTCGTTCTCGCCGCCCCCGCCTCGCCAAATATGGCCTTCCGGCAGCTCCACGCGAAGATCCGTGCCCGGAGCCCGATACCGAAGACTCTTGTAAGACTTCGCGTTCAGCAGATTTTGCCGCTTCTTCAATTCGCCGATATGCTCCCGCCAAGCGGCGACGGGATCCTCCGCGTTCACGCGCGCCATATGGAACACCGCCTCCCACATCGCTTCGACGCGCTTCTCCTCGGGTAGATCCGCGTACACCTTGTCCGCCCATGCCCGGGTAGGCGCCTTGATCAGCGACCAGCTGATCCGGCTGTTGCGCGTATAGGCCGAATAAGCTTTGCGCGCGACGGCCGCCGCTTTGGTCGCGGCCGCCACCTTGGCGGAGTCGATGCCGCTGAACAGCTCCGGATTAGGCACTTTGATATGCAGAATCGCTCCGCCTTCTTCGGCGAAGCGCTCCATCCGATCCGCCTCCCACTGCGGGTAATAATCGAAGGAGCTATCGTTTGCCTTCTCGTACCGGATCCGCGTCACCGCCTCGTCGTCCCACTCGACGATGACGTATTTGGCCCCGGCCTCGTACGCCTTCGCCACGATCAGCCGCGTCAGCTCCGCCGTCTCGATCGGCGCATGCACGATCAGCACCTGCCCCTGCTGTACGTTAACGCCGACCTTGACGACAAGCTCCGCGTATTTTGTTAGTTTGGTTTCGAATAACTCCATTTTGCCAGCCGACTCCATACTCCATGCTCCTTCCAACTACTTCAGTCCTTTAATCTTGTCCAGCTCTTCCAGAAGCGCGGGCCGCCTCGGGTAAAGCGCACGGAGCTCGGACGCTGCTTGAGCCGCGCGATCCCGGCCTCCGGCTTCGATAAGCGTGCGTATAATGCGGCACACTTTTTTATACTCGTTCCTGTTCGTTGCCTGCTTGCATTCTTTCTTAATTTGCTCTTCGAAAAGATCCAGCACGTCATCCAAATAATCGCCGACGAGATGCTGATAATAATTCGAAATCAGCATTGGCTGCTTTCTCATCACTTCAAGCAATCGACCGGAAAGGTTCTCCTGAATCAATATTTTCTTATACATCGATTCCGCTTGCCAGTTGCCCTTGGTATTTGATTGGATTTCATCCAGCAGCGCCTCGTGGTTCGCCTCCCATTCGCCGCTTGCCGTTAATTCTTTAAGCTTGACGTAATAGGCGTACTCGCCGTCCAGCATAAACTTCTTGGCAAGCTCGATTAACGAGTCCTGCCTACCCGTCAGCTCATAGAGCCGAATTCGCTTCTCCTCCCAGTGATGAACCAAGCCCCGGTAACCGCGCTGACGCTCCAACGCCTCTCCTTGTTCAATTAGCTTTAAAGCTCTATCGTACTGTTGACTGGTTAGCGCATCCTCGATCGCCATATCGCGAAAGGACTGGACTTCCAGATTCTCCTCCAAATACTCCCGCGCCCGCGCCGCACCATCGAACCTCAGGATAACGGAATAACGGAGTTCCGCCGTTTTTTCGGCTGCGAAACGGCCGCCGAATTCGTTTTTTTCCCAGGAAGCCTCCCAGTCGTCCATCACTTTCGTCCAAAGCTCGCGTTCCTTCGCGCCGCCCATCAACAACGACGCGCTCTCCAGCAAGGATAGCCGCCATTCGTCCCAGCCTTCCCAATCCTTGTGCTTCGATTCCTTCATCAGCAATTGGAAGAGCGAGCCGCGCGTTTTGTCGTCCATGTCTTCGGAACTTTGTGCTTGCGACAGCAACAGTTCAAGGCTCTCCTTGATCATGCCGCCGACGCTGCCGCCGGAATCGTCGCATTTGTTCATCAGCTTGCTCATCTCGTGCATGACGCAGACGGCAATCTCGGCCGCGGCGAGATGATTGCCCCGCTCTTTGGCTTCATTGGCCGCCTCCATGACCTCCATGGCTCCCGATATCGCGCCGAATACGTTCCGATAGGGAACGAATCCGTGCCTGTCCGAGTACGACTTGATCGATTCCCGCATAAGCGCCTTATATTGTTTGATCGCCTCTCCGCTGCCCGCCTCCACGAAGCGGATCGCTAGCCTGCGCTCCACTTCAGGATGCTCGTCCGATATCCGAATGATCAGCTCGACCAGCTCGCCCTTAGAAAGCTTGGCGAGATGATCCTTTAGCGATAAGCCAGCTTGTCCGTTATTGCTCTTCTTCATGTTCGCAAACCTCTCTTTTGGGTCACGTTATGTTCCTATCTTATCCATTTCCTTGGGGCCGAAGCAACCGAAACCGT
>JAQSXN010000521.1 GCA_029256665.1 Paenibacillus sp. | reverse complement strand
GATGAAATCGTTCCGAATGGCTCCCTACGCCGTGACGAACGAACAGTTCAAAACGTTTGTGGATGCCACGGGATACAGAACGGAGGCCGAAACGTTCGGATGGTCGTTCGTATTCCATCTGCTGGCTTCGGAGGAGACGCGGCAACGGGTAACAACCGTTCCGCAAGGAGTTCCCTGGTGGCTTGTCGTCGAAGGTTCCTATTGGTCGGCTCCCGAAGGACCGGGCTCTTCGGTCGAGGACCGGATGGATCATCCCGTCACCCATGTATCCTGGAACGACGCGGAGGCTTATTGCCGCTGGGCAGGCGTAAGGCTGCCGACGGAAGCGGAATGGGAATATGCCGCGCGGGGAGGGCTCGAGGGCAGGACGTACCCCTGGGGGGATCTGCTGAAGCAGGACGGCGAACATCAATGCAACATTTGGCAAGGGAAGTTTCCGGTCAAGAACAACGCCGGCGACGGCTATGTCGGCACGGCTCCGGCGCATGCTTACAAGCCAAACGGCTACGGCCTTTACCAGATGTCCGGCAACGTGTGGGAGTGGTGCGCGGACTGGTTCGCTCCCGACTATCACCAAGCGACATCAAGCGCAAATCCGGTTTACGGGAAGCCGACCGGCAACCGCTCCATGCGCGGCGGCTCCTATCTTTGTCACCGCTCCTATTGCAACCGCTACCGGGTCGCGGCGCGCAGCTCCAACACGCCGGACAGCTCCACGGGCAATTGCGGCTTTCGCGTCGTCCGCGACGCATAACGGATGGAAACCTCTCCTTCATGATGTCATGGAAGGAGAGGTTTTCTCACCACAATAGAATGGATTAGTTTTCGAGATATCGAAGACCGAAATTCTATTTGGCGATAAAACCTACCTATGAACGCGGTCGCCCATCTTCGAAAGGCTACGATAGAGGTTTTCTCACGTTCTCTTGCGGTAACCGGAGGGGCTAATGCCGAATAGCGCCGTGAATTGCTTCGTAAAGTAGAACGGGCTTTGGAAGCCAGACATCCCCGCGATTTCGGACACGAGCAGCGGCGTATGCTCCAGAAGCCGGGCCGCATGCTTTAGCCGCAGCTTGAGGAGCGTCTCCAGGACGGAGTCGCCCGTCTGCTCCTTGAAGAGATGGGAGAAGCGCGACGGCGAGAGGGACACCCGCGCGGCAAGTTCCGCGACCGTATGGGGGACGCCCAAATGATCGACCAAGTAGCCTAGCGTATCGGCAATTCTGGCATCGAGACGTTCGTCTTTGGCCGAGAAGCCCGCCAGATGGACGAGCACCTCCTCCAAGGCGTTGAGCGAGAGCAGCTCCGCGTAATGGCCGGTATGTCGGTTATCCCGCACGAGCCGCAAGAAAGCGCTCGAAGCCCGATCGAAGGCAGTGGATTGGCCCAGCGGGAGGCGGATCGCTCCATTGGCGTCTTGCGGGTGGCGCAGCAGCTCCATCCAGCGAAGCTCGGGATTGAAGTGCGCCCAGAAGAAGTCCCAGCGGCAATCCCGCGGCGTGTAATAATGATGCGGAACCCCTGGGGGCAGCAGGACGGCATCTCCTTCTCCGCAGCGGACCCGTTCGGCGCCATGCGCGTATTCGCCTTGCCCGCCGATCGTAAGCGTCAAGAGCCAGTCGCGCGTGCCGCCCGGACGCCAAACCTCGTAACCGAACGGCTCGGAGAATTGGCCGGATATGAGCACTCCGGGAGCTGGCATTGTTTGATTAACAGCAGGATTGTTAAGGTTTTCGGCCATTCCGATCATTCCTCCCTATGCTTCGAAATTCTATAATGAAACCAAGCGGAAATCAATCATTAATGGAAATCGACGGAGGAGGAGATTGGAATGGGCAAGCAGCTTCGTGTATTAAGCGACGAGCAGCTCGAGCAGTTCCGCAAGGAAGGGTTTATTATCGTGAAAGGATTATTCGGCTCGGGGGAGCTGACGGAGATTTTGGATACGTTCGAACAGATTGCCGAGCAGAGGATCCCGGGATACTTCGAACCCGATCTGGAAGCGGGGAAGGATGATCCGCTGAAACGTTATCCGCGGGTGATGCATCCGCACCGATTCAACGAAACGGCTCGCAAATATATGCTTCACGCCCCCGTCATGGAGGTGCTCCACGATCTGTACGGCGAAGAAGCGCTGGCGGCGCAAAGCATGTTCTATTACAAGCCGCCCGGTTCCAGAGGGCAGGCCCTGCATCAGGATAACTTCTACCTGCAGGTGGAGCCCGGCAATTGCATCGCGGCTTGGACGGCGGTCGATGCGGCCGATATGGAGAACGGAGGTCTTCTGGTGGTGCCTCGCACTGGCGAGTACGATATTAACTGTCCGGAGCTCGCCGACGAGTCGGAGTCGTTTACGACCCACTACGTGAAGCCGCCGAAAGACCGCGCGGTCGTGCCAGCCGTCATGGATCCGGGAGACGTCCTGTTTTTTAACGGCAATCTGATTCACGGCTCGTATCGCAACAAGTCGAAGGATCGATTCCGCCGCGCGTTCATCTGCCACTACGCCAATGCCTCCGCTAGCAAGATCAGCGGCTTCTACAGGCCTCTCTACCGGATGGACGGAACGCCCGTCGATCTCGAAGTCAACGAGGACGGCGGACCTTGCGGCGTTGAGTTCGACAAGGCTTATCCGCACTAACCCGTTTTTTTGTGGTAGAATATCCCTGCACAGCATGTGCGAGGGGAAGATTGCTGCAATCCTTTAGCAATCAAAGAGGAGGAATAAGGATGAAGTTCGTAACGTTCCAAGCGTTCTGGGGTTTAGAGGGATCGCTGCTGGAGAAGATGGAAGCCGCCAAGTCGGACGGCTATGACGGGATCGAGACGGGACTTCCGTCAGAGGAGGAGAGCGGGACGTTTAAGTCCGCGCTCGAGCGGCTGGAGCTGCAATACGTCGCGCAAATATTTACGTCGGGCGATCATCTTGCAAGCTTTCGGGAGCAGGCGGAGAGAGCGGCCGATTATCGTCCCGTATTGATCAACGCGCATAGCGCCAAGGACAGCATGAGCGAATCGGATCAAGACACGTTCTTCGAAGGCGCGCTTGCGATCGAGCGTAAGCTTGGCATCCCCGTCGGGCACGAGACGCATCGGGGACGGGCCATGTTCACGCCGTGGGCGACGGCCAGGCTGCTTAGGAAATTTCCCGAGCTTCGGATAACGGCGGACTTTAGCCATTGGGTCAACGTGTGCGAGTCGATGCTTGAGGATCAGGAAGACAACGTGTCGCTGGCTATCGAGCGTACGATTCATGTTCACGGCCGCGTCGGATTTCCGGAAGGACCGCAGGTTCCGCATCCCGCATCGCCGTTTTTTGCAGGCGAGCTTGAGCGTTTCACCGATTGGTGGGAGCGGATGGTGGAGCAACGCGCGGCATCCGGCGCCGACTATGCGACGTTCACCGCAGAGTTTGGTCCTCCGGGCTATATGCCGACGGATCCCTTCACAGGCGCTCCCGTGGCCGATCTGAAGGAAGTTAACGGTTGGATGACCGCCTACGCGCGGGAACGATTCGCATAAGCGCATACGTTAATACGAATGTTTAAAGGGATGTCCCCGATGCGGACATCCCTTTCTATTTAAGCTTTCCTGATTAATAAATAGGCGAAGTAGGGGACGCCGATC
>JAQSXN010000520.1 GCA_029256665.1 Paenibacillus sp. | reverse complement strand
ACGGACTGTTCGATGGCGGGGAGGACGGCGCCGACTTTACGGTGGGAGCCGTCGACCGTTCGAGCGAAATCGGCAATTACTACAACGGCTTGCTGGGCGGGCTTGCCGTCTTCGACAGGGCGCTTGACGATGAAGAGGTACGCTGGCTGCAGGAGACGAGTAGTCGCGGTTATTGGGAGAAATAGCAAGACCGCCGGGCGAGCGTTCGTCCGGCGGTCTTTTTGTTGTGCGGCTAGAAGGGGAGCGTACGGTAGCGTGGTTGTACTCATATCCGGTACGTCCGGCGAAAGGAGGAGGGAGTAGCGCCGCAATGGCTCTTGAACACGCGGCTCAAGTAGAAGCCGTTCTGGTAGCCGCATTGCCGGGCGATTTCGTCAATCGTGAGCTCCGTGCCAAGCAGCAGCTGCTGGGCTCTCTTCATGCGGATGTCGGTCAGAAAGGCGATCGGGGACATGCCGGTGCCGGCCTGGAATCGCCGCGAGAACTGAGATTGGCTTAAGGCCGCCTCATCTGCCAAGAGCTTAAGCGATAGCGGCTCGAAGGCATGGAGCCGAATATGTCGGACGGCTTGCCGGACGACCGGGTCGTTCGAGGTCAAGCGGCTTGTCGCTTCGCGCCGCTGCAGCGCGAACAAGAACAACAGATCGCGCAGCAGGTGCTGCTTGAACGATGCCGCTTCCTGCAGATCAACGTCGGCTAGCCCGCGGATAAGGGCAAAGATGGACGCATACCGGTCCATTCGATGAAAGGCGACCTTCCCGCAAGGCAATGCGAATTCCGGCGAAGGCTCGTTCGCGCTTCGCGGTCCCGGCCACTGGAACTCGATAAACAGGAAGGAGAGCGGTTCGTCGGCCGTTCTGTGCAACCGGTAGCCGGGCGGGCAGACGACGATATCGCCGAACTTGGCCGTTCCCGTCTCTTCTCCGACGCGATAACGGAAGCTTCCTTCGTCGGCCGCGAGGATCGCCCAATGCTCGTATTGATCCACCGGGAGCATGAAGTTTTTTTTGTCGGAAGAATAATACCAGCGCAGCAATATGGCGTTCATCAGCATGTCTGGGGTATGCATCCCGCATCACTCCGTTTCGCGCAAAAAAGGATATAAAAGATAAGAGCATTCTGCATGTAATCCTTTAATAATAAGTACTAATATAATATCAAGGAATGAATAAATAAGATATATCAGGGAGGAATAAAAGGATGAAGATCGGGAAATTTCTGACCTCGGAGCAACTAAAGGATTACCACGACAACGGGTATCTCGTGCTGCGGGGCGTATTCACCGCGGAGGAGGCCGCCATCTTCCAACGGGAGTGCGAACGGCTGCTGACGCTGCAGGATCGCATCGAGCCGAACAATCTTCGCGTGAACTACCGCAGCCACGAGGGCAAGCCGATCATCGAAAAAATCGATCCCGTGCAGGATTTGTCGCCGGTATTCAGTCACCTGGAAAACGACGAACGCATTTTGACGCCGCTACGCGATATCTATAACGACGAACCTACCTTATTCAAGGATAAATTAATATTCAAGCTGCCCGGCGTATCCGGTTATTCCATGCATCAAGACGCATCCTGGTGGCAAGGCTTCCCGATGGAGGGGCTCATATCGGTCATGGTCGCCATCGACGGCGCGACGGAAGAGAACGGCGGTCTCGAGCTGTTCCCCGGCTATCACGACCGCTTCCGCTCCACGCCGGGCGAATTGCGTAACATGAACGCCGAGGAGATCGCGGAGATCGATCCCGCCAAAGGGAAAATCGTGGAGACGCAGCCGGGGGATATCATCATCTTCCATTCCTATACGCCGCATCAAAGCGGCCCCAATACGGCTAACGTCAGCCGCAGGCAGCTCTATCTGACGTATTCGCCTTCGAAGAACGGCAATTTGTACAAAGCCCATTACCAGCACTACTGCCGTTACGTCACCCATCACCGGCTGGCCCAAGGGCTCGACGTATCCCATCTTTTCTTTAAGTAACATTTGATCCTGGCCTAATGAACGGCACGGCGCCTAGCGGACGGTCTCCGCCCAGGCGCCGTGTCTTTGTCGTTACCCGCGTTTTCCCCGTTGACAGCTCCCGCCCGCTGTGTTGCAATCTTAGTGCCTGGCACGGGAACGGCTGGACGCGAGGAGAGCAAATATAAGCAGGGGGATGGGACGAGTTGGAAAACAGAGGGTTGATCGCGGTCATTTTGGCGACGGGGCTTATTCATCTGGCTACGCTGTCGCTAGACATGGAATGGCTGAACTGGGTATTTAAGCTGCTGCCAATGGTACTGATCATCGCGCTTGCTATAAGGTCGAAGGGAACCGGCAGAGGAGGCGTCGCGTATCGAAGGTTGATCGGGGCGGGGCTCGTGTTCAGCATAGGGGGAGACGCGCTGCTTCTATTGCCGGATGATCCGTGGTTTGTGTTCGGTCTAGGCTCGTTCCTTGTCGGACATTTGTTCTACGTGGCCGCGATGGCGACAAGATGGCTGACTCCGGCAGCGCATCCGGGGGAAACGGCGACGCGCAAGCAGGAAGGCTTCGCCATCGGCTTCACGGCAGGCATTATGATCATCGCGTATTCGCTGACGATGGGCAGCCGGTTCCACGGGAGCATCATGGCGGACGAAAGCCAAAGCGGATTATGGATTCCCGTCATGGTCTACATCGCGGTGATCGGGGCGATGGGCTGGTCGGCGATCATGACCCGCAATGTCCTTGCGATAGTCGGAGCGTTGCTATTTATGGCGTCGGACTCCATCCTGGCTTGGAATAAATTCGTCGGCGACGTCCCGGTATCCGGCATCCTGATCATGTCGACGTATTTCGCGGCGCAGTTGCTGATCGCTTCAAGCATTGCGGGCGGGGAGACGAAGCGCATTCGGCGGGAAGAATCCGCTTCAGCTGCGCATAACGGAATAAATTGAAGAATATTGATTCCTTGTCCGCCCAGCCTACCCCACGACTACACACGATTGCTCTAACGGTTGCCATTTCGCCTATTTCGCCCTAAACGCCACTTCCCGAATTGCAACGGTTGCCGGCGCGCTTATTTCATCGAAATCAGATGAAATTCGCCGGATTTGTAGTCATTAAGCTCCACCATAACCGTTACAATTCAAAACCAGTCCAAAAGACGTGTTTAGGTTCGCCGGCAACCGTTACAAGGAGGATCCGCAAGGGTTGGAAGAGCTCAAGCATCGAGATCCGCCCGGTTCATACAACGCCAAAAGAGCGCGGGAGCTTCTACAAGCTCTTGCGCTCTTTTGGCGATGAATAGGTGCTCGCGAATCCGGCTATGCAACTGGACGAGCTGCGCCGCCAATGGAGGTCATTAGTCGGCTCGCCTTGGTCCGACAGTTGACGCGGCGCGGCGTTGCGAGTTAGCCTCTCCCGCCCTACGCCCTAGCTTCGTACAGCTTGACGATCTCCACGATCGTCTTCACGGCCAGCTCCATCGTGTCGACGGAGACGTATTCGTAGCGGCCGTGATAGTTCTCGCCGCCGGTGAAGAGATTCGGAGTAGGCAGCCCCATGAAGGAAAGCTGGGAGCCGTCGGTGCCGCCGCGAATCGGTTCGACGATCGGCTTGATGCCCAGGCTCTCCATGGCTTCGCGGGCGGTCTCGACGATATGG
>JAQSXN010000011.1 GCA_029256665.1 Paenibacillus sp. | reverse complement strand
GTCGTTCTCGAAGACGGTTTCGTGAATCGACGTCGGAGGCTTATTGGCCTCCTGCGCGAACACGACATCCTCCGGCGTAATGCCGAGCGCTTCCGCTACTTCTTTGATCGTCGGCAGTCTCCCCATCGTCTTCGACAGCTCATCCTTCATCTTGCGGACCTTGTTGGCTGTCTCCTTGAGCGAACGGCTTACCTTGAGCGTTCCGTCGTCGCGCAGGAATCGCTGAATTTCCCCGATGATCATCGGAACCGCGTAAGTGGAAAACTTAACGTCGTACGATAGATCGAATTTGTCCACCGATTTCAGGAGTCCGATGCAGCCGATCTGGAACAAGTCCTCCGGCTCGTAGCCGCGGTTCATGAAACGCTGGACGACGGACCATACGAGGCGGATATTGCAGCCTACGAGCGTATCCCTCGCGACGGTGTCGCCGGATTGGCTGAGCGCGATCAATCGCTTGACTTCGGCATCGTCCAAATAAGGCTGGGCTGTTTGCTTCATTCCGACATCCATGAGGCCGTGCCCCCTATGCTCTAGTTATAGAGCGCTTTTTTTGATTCGATCCGTTTGAGCATCGCGACGCGGGTTCCGCCGTCCACTCTGCTCGCCACTTCGAAATGGTCCATGAAGTTTTCCATGATGGTGAAGCCCATCCCCGAACGCTCCAGCTCGGGCTTGGACGTATAGAGCGGCTGGCGCGCAAGCTCCACGTCCTCGATGCCGTTGCCGTCGTCGGAGATCACGATGGAGACGGTATCGCGCTCGATCGCGACTTCTATCGTCACCTCGCGGCTCGGATCATTGTCGTAGCCATGGATAATGGCATTCGTAACGGCCTCGGACACCGCGGTCTTCAGATCGTTTAACTCCTCCATCGTCGGGTCGAGCTGGGCGACGAAGGAGGCTACGGAGACGCGCGCGAACGCTTCGTTCTCCGAGCGGGCGCTAAATGTCAGCTTCATTAGGTTGCTGCCTGTCATGACACCACCTCCAGACTCGATATCGCGTTCCTCTCGTTGTCGTGAACCGATATAATCTTGAACAAGCCGGACAGTTCGAACAATCGTTTGACACCGGGGTTGATGTCGCACACGACCATCTTGCCGCCTTTGCTCTTCACTTGCTTGTAGCGCCCCAAGATGACGCCGAGTCCGGAGCTGTCCATGAACTGCAGCTCTTTGAGGCTCATAATGACATGGTTCACGTGATCCTTCAGGAGAGCCTCCTCCATCTTGAACCGAACGACGTTAGCCGTATGATGGTCCAGCTCTCCGTACAGCCGGACGATCAGCACGTTGCGGTAGTGCTCCAACTCGATTTGCAGACTCATGTACGCTCCTCATCTCCTCACAGTCATTGTTGCATAGATGCAATCGCCGAGATAGAACAAGGGATTCAACAGGAGACCTTCCTATTCCTGCATGCCGACAAAACTAGAAGCATACCGCTACGAGCTGACAAAAAACGCGGGCTGCCGCTTTAACTGGCGAAGCGGCCCGCTTTCCGGGACTATCGGAACAGGCTGGACGCGGACCGTTTGAACATCTTCCACCAATTCGCCTTCGCGATGTCCTGAGGCGACTCCACGGTAAATTCCTTCAGCACGTGATCGCCGTCGTAGACGACCAGCTTGCCGACGGAATCGCCCGCCGCGATCGGCGCCTTGACGGTGTCGTCCAGCTTAAGCTCGTAGCGAATGTCTTTCGTAGCCGAGCCTTTTTTCAACAGCACGCTGTACGGACGGTCCGCGACGAGCGGCAGCTCGGACGTCATCCCTTTTTGAACTCGCAGCGTCCCGATGCCGTCTCCCGCTTCGATCACGGAATAATTCATGTATTGCGCGAACGAATAATCGAACATCTGCGACACTTCGACATTGCGCTGCTTCGTGGTCGGCTCGCCCATGACGACCGCGATGACGCGCATGTCGTCCCGCTTCGCCGTGGCGGAAAGGCAGTATTTGGCCTCGCTCGTATAACCTGTCTTAAGGCCGTCCGCGCCGCTGTAGAAACGGACGAGCTTGTTCGTGTTGACGAGCCAGAACGGCTTCTCGGACGTCTTGCGCAAATAATCCTGATACAAGCCGGTATACTTCGTCACTTCCTGATGCTTCAGCAGCTCCCGCGACATGACGGCGATATCGTGCGCGGACGAATAATGGCCTTGCACGGGAAGTCCGTTCGGATTCACGAAATGCGTTTCCTTCATGCCCAGCTCCTGCGCTTTCGCGTTCATCATCGCGACGAAATTCGCTTCCGTGCCGGCCAGCTTCTCCGCCATCGCGACGGATGCGTCATTGCCCGAAGCAAGAGCAATGCCTTTGATCATGTCTTCGACGGACATCTCTTCGCCTTGCTCGAGAAAAATCTGCGATCCGCCCATCGAAGCCGCGTATTCGCTCGTGCTGACCTTGTCCGTCAGCTTAAGCTGTCCGTTGTCCAGCGCCTCCATAATGAGCAATAACGTCATTATTTTCGTAATGCTGGCCGGCGGCAGTTGGTCATGGCTGTTTTTCTCGAAGATGACGGTGCCGCTGTCGGCATCCATCAGAATGGCGGAACGGGCGGACGGAGCCAAGTCTATGGAGGCCGTTCCTTCCTCCGCCGCGGCGAATGCGGGCAGCATAAGCGCCAAGGCTACGGTTAGTGCGAGAATTGATGCGAATCGAGTTTTCAACGATAGGTCCCTCCTGGATGATTGTCGGTACTATTTTCCTTTCCAGTGTTAACATACGGAAAGGAAATTATTCCTATTCGCAAGATTGGACCAAACCGGAAGACATCCCGGGCAAGGCAAAAAACCGCCGATCGCTATTAGCGAATCGGCGGTTTTCTTTTTTCGCCTTATGAGTCCAGCCTGGAAATCCCGTCGGCGGTTACGACGGCTAGCAGGAGCGGCCGGGGTTTGGGTTTGTCCGGCTGGATCCGGTAAGCCGCCCTTACCCGCTCGGCTACTTTGTCCGAATCGTCATTGCTCGTGCGTACATGCAGCGTGGCTATCGATTCGCCTTCGCCAACGTGATCCCCGACTTTCTTGCGCAGGACGAGACCGACCGCATAATCGATGCCGGCTTCCTTCGTCGCTCGGCCCGCGCCTAATACCATCGCGGCGAGACCAAGCTGCTCGGCTTCGATGGCCGCGACATAGCCGCTGACGCTCGCTTCTACTTCGATCTGAATCGGCGCGGCGGGCAGCTTGCCCGGATCCTCGATCATGCTGCCGTCTCCGCCCTGCGCTTCGACGAACGACTTGAACTTGGCGAGCGCTTCTCCGTTATGGAGCTGCGCCCGAAGCTTCGCCGTCGCTTCTTCGATCGAAGCCGCCTCGCCGCCAAGCACGACCATATGCGCGCTTAATGCCAGGCATAGCTCCGTTAAATCCGTAGGACCTTGGCCTTTGAGCGTCGCGATCGCTTCGGCCACCTCAAGCGCGTTGCCGATGGCGAAGCCAAGCGGCTGATCCATGTCGCTGATGACCGCCGCCGTTTGACGGCCTACCTGCATGCCGATCGCCACCATCGCGGCTGCCAGCTTCTCCGCGTCTTCTTGCGTTTTCATGAACGCGCCGCTTCCCGCTTTGACGTCCAAGACGATCGCATCCGCGCCCGCGGCGATTTTTTTGCTCATGACGGAGCTCGCAATCAACGGGATCGACTCCACGGTAGCGGTGACATCCCGCAGCGCGTACAGCTTCTTGTCCGCCGGCGCCAAGTCGCCGCTCTGCCCGATGACGGATAGTCCAATATCGTTGACTTGCGAAATAAACTGTTCGCGCGTCAATTCCGTGCGGAAGCCGGCTATCGACTCCAGCTTGTCGACCGTGCCCCCAGTATGTCCCAGTCCGCGGCCGGACATCTTGGCAACGGGAACGCCGAGCGAAGCGACGAGCGGGCCCAAGATCAAGGTCGTTTTGTCCCCGACGCCGCCCGTGCTGTGCTTGTCCACCTTGACCCCGCGAATCGGAGACAAATCGACCCGATCGCCCGATTCGGCGATCGCGAGCGTGAGCGCGGCCGTCTCCTTCGCGGTCATTCCCCGATAGAATACCGCCATCGCCCACGCCGACATTTGGTAGTCCGCGACTTCTCCTTTGTTGTACCCTTGTATGAGGAAGGTAATCTCCGCGGCGCTCAGTTCTCCGCCGTCTCTCTTCTTGTGTATCAAATCGACTGCCCGCATGAGAGCCTCCTTATCGTTAACGTGAGTCTGGTCGCCCTCTTCAGCTCGATCTGGATAACGCGCGGCATCTGTAGTCATGCAGACGCCCTGCTTGCACCTGAATAATAATCTCGTCGAGCGACTGGCTCAGCACGAGCACGTCCCTATGGAGCAGATCCTGCTCCATTAATGCCGTCTCCACCATTTCCCCGCGAAGCTTCTCCAGCTCCATCAACAGCTTGTCCATGATTTGTCCACTCCATCATTCTATGGTCATGGACATTATACGACGACCGATTCATCAAATACTGTCACAATGAGTCGAGCCAATTGTTACAATTGTGTTACAATCCCGGTTACATAACCGCGATTAAAGCTTTCACCAGACCTAGGAATTGGGACTTGACTCTCTCGGCCGTCTCCATTACTTCCTCATGTGATAATGGCTGATCCAGAATGCCTGAGGCCATGTTCGTAATACAGGAGATGCCTACGACTTCAATGCCCGAGTGGCGAGCCGCGATCACTTCCGCAACGGTCGACATTCCGACAGCATCCGCGCCGAGCGCGCGCAACATCCGTATTTCGGCCGGCGTCTCGTACGATGGTCCCGTTAAGCCGACATAAACGCCCTCTTGCAGCGTGAAGCCTTGCGCGCCCGCGATTTCCTGGGCGGCGGAGCGCAGCCGTTTGCTGTAAGCTTCGGACATGTCCGGGAACCGGACGCCGAGTTCGTCGTCATTGGGGCCGATAAGCGGATTGCGTCCGGTCAAGTTAATGTGATCGGAGATCAACATCAGGTTGCCGGAAGCAAACGCCAAATTAATGCCGCCCGCCGCGTTGGTCACGAGCAGCGACGCGACGCCAAGCGCCTTCATGACGCGCACAGGGAAAGCCGTCAGCTCCGGGCCGTACCCTTCGTACATATGGAATCTGCCGCGCATCAGCACGACCGTTCTGCCCGATAATGTTCCGAGCACCAGCTCGCCTGCATGCCCTTCCACGGTAGAGATCGGGAAGTGGGGAATTTCATGATAAGGAATGACGACGGGCTGCTCTATATGATCGCCGAGAACCCCGAGCCCCGACCCCATGATCAAGCCGATCACCGGCGCCATGCTGGTCTTCTCCCTTATATAAGCGGCCGCTTCCTTAATATGCGCATTCGTTAATTGATTCATCTGATTTGCTCCTTCCGGTTATGGAACGCAACGGATTCGTTACGAGATTGTTTGGGTTGACGGTTGTGCCATTGTGCTCGAAACGCGGTGCGACGGATGCATTAGTCCCGTTCGATCGTCTCGAGCTCGGACAGGAAGCTGCTGCCGTTCTGCGGCGCCGACACGCCAAAGTTGTCCGCGATCGTGGCGCCCAGATCGGAGAACGTCTCTCTTGCGGGCAATGCTCCCGGCGTGCGGAACGCCGGACTATAGAGAAGCACCGGCACGTATTCCCGCGTATGATCCGTTCCGGGATGCGTGGGGTCATTGCCGTGGTCCGCCGTTATGACGAGCAGATCCTTGGGACCGATCCGGTCCAGCAGCTCCGGCACCGCCGCGTCGAACTCTTCCAGCGCCTTGGCATATCCTTCCGGATCTCTGCGGTGTCCGTATAAAGAATCGAAGTCCACTAGATTGGTGAACAGAAGGCCGCGGAATTCCTCCTCGAGCGCTTCGATCGTGCGACGAATCCCAACCGAGTTGCTTGGCGTCGGCTGGGAGGACGTAATGCCCTCGCCATCGAAAATATCGGATATTTTGCCAATCGAGCGGACTTCGAACCCGCCGTGTTTGAGGCTGTCTAGGACGGTTGGCTGCGGCGGCTTAACGGCGTAATCGTGCCGGTTGGGCGTGCGCTTAAAAGCGCCGGGCTCGCCGACATACGGTCGGGCGATGACGCGGCCTACCGTGAAGCGGTCGTCCATCGTCAGCTCGCGGGCGATCTCGCAAGCTCCGTACAGCTCTTCCAGGGGAATGACCCCTTCGTGGGCGGCGATCTGAAAGACGCTGTCCGCCGACGTGTAGACGATCCAAGCCCCGGTTTTCATTTGCTCCTCGCCCAGCTCGTCCAAAATTTCGGTGCCGCTAGCCGATTTATTCCCGATTACCTTGCGGCCCGTCCGTTCCTCGAACGGGCCGATCAGCTCGGGAGGAAATCCTTCCGGAAACGTCTGGAACGGAACGGACAGCTTTAATCCCATCAGCTCCCAATGGCCGGTCATCGTATCCTTGCCGACGGACACCTCCGCCATCTTGCCATAATAGGCGGCGGCTTGCCCCTCAGCGGGCTGCCAATCGCCGATCGGCGCAATCCGGTCGAGCCCCAGCTTCCGCAGGTTCGGCAGCGACAGGCCAGGCACCTGCTGCGCAATATGGCCGAGCGTATGAGAGCCTGTATCCCCGAAATGGCCGGCATCCGGCAATTCTCCGATCCCGACGCTGTCCAGCACGATAACGGCAATGCGTTCGAATTTCATCGTTTGTGTCCATCCTCTCTATGCTAAGCGCGCGGATGCGCTCCCTGATAAACATCCTTGAGCCGCAGCTTGGAACTTTGCGTATATTTGAGCGTCGTCGCGATATCGGCATGACCCAGCAATTCCTGCACCGTTCGTGCGTCCGCCCCGCCGTCGAGCAGATGGGCGGCAACGGAATGCCGGAGCGTATGCGGCGTTATTTCTTCTTGGATATGGGCTTCTTTGGCGTATTTTTTAATTAGCTTCCAGAAGCCCTGCCTCGTCATTCTTGTCCCGAGATGGTTTAAGAACAAAGCGGAGTCCGGTTCTCGTCCCGTCAGCAGCGCATCGCGCCCGCCCTCGGCCAAATAACGCTCCAGCGCGGCTCCGGCATGGCTGCCGAACGGCACGATCCGCTCTTTCATCCCGCTACCGGTGCAGGCGATATAACCGAATGCCAAATGGAGATGCTCGACGTTAAGCGCCACGATTTCGGATACGCGGACGCCGGTGGCGTACAGCAGTTCCAGCATGGCCTTGTCCCGCTTGCCGGCGGCGCTGTCCGTTCGCGGCGTTTCCAGCAGCGCGCTGGTCGCGTCGATCGAAAGCACTTTTGGCGCGCGTTTCTCCTGTTTGGGCGCTTCCAAGTAGATGGAAGGATCGCGCGCAATGACCCCGCTTAGCAGCAGGTGATGGAAGAAGGCGCGAACGGAAACGATGCGGCGCGATATCGTCGCCGCTTTAAGCCCTTTTTCTTTCATTCTGAGCATATAGGTCGCCAGATGCTGCCTATGAACAGCCTCCCAATGCTCGATGCCGTTCTCCTCGCAATACGAGTAACAGGAGTTCAAATCCCGTTCGTATGAGGAAACGGAATTGTCGGACAGCCCTCTCTCATTTCGCAAATACCGTATGTACTGTTCCAATTGAGCCCTCAAATCATAACTTCCTTTCGCGAATGCCGCATCGTGCTGGAATGACTTTCTTCCCTTTCCACATCCAGCACGCTTTTTCCTTCTTTTTCGTACCGGCAATAAGCCGAAATACATAGCGGTCATTCGCCGTACCAATAAAACCAGCGCAGCCGGTCGGCCGTATTGCCTCCCTCGGGAGATGCCGGCTCCTGTTGCAAGACCTTCAGCGCCTCGCCTTTCGGCTTGTGGTAAGGTGAAACGGGCGACACGACCTCAAGCAGCCAGCGATAACCGCCGGAAGCGATCACGAGCAGCGCGGCAAAGAGCAGAAGAAACAACATCCGGCTCATCCAGCCTTTAAACGATATGACCATATGGTCCGCCTCCTTCCTGCGAACGAGCAATCGCTCATAAACAATCTTTAGGCGCGAAAGCCGTTCGTACCACGATATGAAGGGGCTTATCCCAATATGACTAGGCAGGGTCCATCAAGGCTCCAAACGATCGTAAGAAATGCTGTCCAGCCACTTCTCGATTCTAGTATGCGGAAGTCCCGTCGCCTGCGCTACCGGTTCATTCATCAGCTTTCCCGCATGCGTATTGACGCCTTTCTGAAGAGGAACGCTGCGTTTGACCGCCTCCCAACCCCCGTTCGCCAGCTCCAGCGCGTATGGCATTGTAACGTTGGTGAGGGCGAACGTCGACGTTCTCGGCACCGCTCCGGGAATATTGGCGACCGCATAATGAACGACGCCGTGTTTCACGTAGACAGGGTCGTTGTGCGTCGTCGGACGATCAACCGTAGCGATCGAGCCGCCCTGGTCCACGGCGACGTCCACGATGACCGCCCCTTTTTTCATCCGTTCCACCATCTGCTCCGTTACGAGATGCGGCGCCTTCGCGCCGGGAATCAGAACCGCTCCGATCACGAGATCGGCATGGCTGACCGCTTCCGCGATATGGTACGGACTCGACATGAGGGTGCGGATTCTTCCGCCAAATACTTCGTCCAGATAACGCATCCGTTCCGCGCTGCGTTCAATGATGACGACGTTCGCGCCCAAACCGAGCGCCATGCGCGCGGCGTTGGTCCCCACGATTCCGCCGCCGATGACCACGACTTCCGCCGGAGGGACGCCGGGCACGCCCCCGAGCAGCACGCCGCGTCCGCCGTAAAACGATTCAAGAAATTGCGCGCCGATCTGCACCGACATCCGCCCCGCTACCTCGCTCATGGGCACGAGAAGCGGAAGACTCCCGTTCGGCAATTGAATCGTTTCGTATGCGATCGACGTGACGCCGCCGTCCATAAGCGCCTTCGTCAACTCCGGCGCGGCGGCAAGATGCAGATACGTAAACAAAAACAATCCGTCGCGGAAATAGACGAATTCTTCCCGAAGCGGCTCTTTCACTTTCATGACCATGTCCGCCGCCCATGCTGCCGCGGAATCTTCCGCGATGACCGCTCCTTCGCGCACGTAGTCCTCGTCCTGGAAGCCGCTGCCTTCGCCCGCCTTCGTTTCCACGATTACCTCGTGTCCGGCCGCAGTAAGCATCGTGACGCCGGCCGGCGTCAACGCCACGCGGTATTCGCTTTGCTTGATCTCTTTGGGCACTCCGATTCTCATCTTGCTTCGCCTCCTGTACATACATCCTCAAGCGTACCATTTCCAGCACGGGCTTAAATTATGTGTATGCGGCTGGACGGTCAAGCGTCCGAATCGGCGACGCGGATCCTCTAGCGATTTTGACGCACGGGAGCGGAACAAAAAAAGCTCCTTCATCCGCAAGAGGATGACGAAGCCTTCCGCAATTATTTGGGATTGTCGTTCTTATCCTGACAACGTCTGCAGACTCCTTGGAAGTCTAGGCGATGATCCGCGACAAAAAATCCGTATTCTCGCTCCAGCCGTTCTTCGAGCGGGAGCAGCCAATCTTCCTTGATTTCTTCCATGCTGCCGCATTGCACGCAAATCAGATGATGATGATGATGTTTGCTGTTATCCGCACGCAAGTCGTAACGGGCAACGCCGTCGCCGAAATTGAGCTTCTCCACGACATGCATCTCGCTCAGCAGCTCCAGCGTCCGATAAACGGTAGCTAGCCCGATCTCGGGCGCTTTATCCTTAACTAGCATAAAGACGTCTTCGGCGCTGAGGTGATCCTCTTCGTTCTCCAGCAACACGCGTACCGTCGCTTCACGTTGCGGGGTTAGCTTGTAGCCCTGAGATTGTAACTGCTGCTTAATGGTATCGATCCGGGCTTCCATGATTTCCCCCCTGCCAGCATGTCGCATCCAGTATACGGAAACGTCAAGTACAATTATAGGGGGAAGCCAGCTCGAAAGTCAAACGTTTCTATGTCAAATGATGCCGCTAATTGACGGAAGGTAAGTCGACGCCCAGCCCACGATTGCAGGGGACAAATAGGCTTCGAACAATGCCGCTCCCGCGAACAGGAACATCATGATCATCGTAGTCGAGGTCAGCATGCCTAATTGAGGAAGCAATTCGCCCTTTTGCTGCCCCAACAGCAGCCTGTGCTTCACGACGTAAACCGCGAACGTGATGGCAGCGGCGCTGGCAATCATCATAGCCGGCACCGCAATGATGTTTTGGGGCGCGACGGATATAAAGAAGAAAACGATCCCCTTCCACCCGTATTGCTGAACGAGCACCCCGACTGCAAATCCGATCAACGCCCCCTTAAGGAAGTTTAGCGCCAAAATGCCGGGAACCCCGATCACCGTAATGCCTAATAGCCAGATAAGCATCATCCACTTAAAGTGAAACCAGAAGCGGTCCCAGAACAGCGCCTCGGAGCTAACGTCCGCGCCGCCGCCCGCCGCTTGCACGTAACGATTCATTTCGCCGGCAAGCTCCTGCTGCTGCTCCAACGTCAAAGCTCCCACGATCAAAGCGCCGAATACGGCTCCCACGACAAACAGCACCGCTACGAAAATATATAAGTTCGCGCTATATTTCAAGAACGAGCACCCCATTCTCCCATGGAAAGAATAAACCCTTCCGGCTATCGAAAGGGTTGTCTGCTTCTATCCTATGAAAGCGGCGCGTCGCTTATGACGAATGCTTGTACGGCCGCGCGGCAATGTATATTAGATGCTGCCCGTCTGGACGTACAACTTCCATGCATATACGGCAAGAATCGTCTTGGCGTCGCTGATCCGTCCTTGCGCGATATAGGCGTCCGCCTGCTCCATCGTGATCGTTTCTACATACAAGTCTTCATCTTCGTCCGGATTCTGCACGCCTTTTATCAATTCGTCCGCAAAATACAGATAAAGCTTCTCGTCCGCGAACCCCGGCGACGTATAGAATGCCGAGATCAGCTTCAAGGAAGCAGGACGATAGCCCGTCTCCTCCTCCAGTTCTCTGGCGGCGGCCAGCGCGGGATCCTCGTCTCCGTCCAGTTTCCCAGCCGGAATTTCGATCTGGAACTTGTCCATCGGCTTTCGGTACTGCTCCACGACAAGCAATTGGCCATCCAGCAGCGCCAGTACGGCCGACGCTCCCGGATGTCTGACGATTTCTCTCGTGGCGGTGCGTCCGTCGGCCAGTTCGACGGTATCCACCTGCAATGAAATGATGCGTCCGTCAAAGATCGGCTCCGTAACGATCGTGTTCTCGCGCCATAATGTCGGACGCTCCGTTACGGGCTTCTGCGAGTCGTTCATAAGGCAAAGCTCCTTCGTTTACAAAATGAAAGGCCGCTTTCGGCGCAGCCGGGCATAACTTGTCCGCTCCCGTCATATCTATCAGTAAATCAACAAACGAACGGGAGCGGATGACGATGAAACAATACATCGCGGGCAACCACTTGCGATTGATCGGCAAAGGTTACGAAATAAGACGCGAATTAAGCCGTCTAGCCGCCTCCGCGGCCGGGCAAGAACCGCTTTCTCAATATACGAGAACGCTCCCGCCCGTCCGCGCGATGCTCGGCTCGTCTAATCATGCCCTGTCCCATACCCTCAGGTCCAAGCTTATGCTTGACGGGCCAGGCGTCTAGAAGCAAGCTTGATCAGCTCGACCACAAGCTCCGTCACCCGCACGAGATCGTCGGCTTTGATCTGTTCTTTGGTCGTATGAATATGCTCGTAACCAACCGCCAAGTTGACGGTCGGAATACCTAAGCCGTTAAAAATGTTGGCGTCGCTGCCGCCGCCGGAATGGAATGTCCGAGGTGTCGCCCCGATCGACGCAATCGCTTGTTTAGCAAGCTCCACGACATCGTCTCCGTCATCGTACCGGTAAGCGGGATAGATGACGTCGCTTTCGAACTCCCCCTTGCCGCCGAACTCCTCTGCCGCGCTCATGACGGCTGCCTTCATCTTCTCCAGCTGAGCATCCAGCTTGTGTTGAACGATGCTTCGCGCCTCCGCGTACAACGTTACGAAGTCGCAAACGATGTTTGTCGCGCCGCCTCCCTCGAACTTGCCGATATTAGCCGTCGTCTCGGAATCGATTCGCCCGAGCGGCATACGCGAGATTGCTTTGCCCGCGATCTGAATCGCGCTGATGCCGTCCTCCGGATTGACGCCCGCATGCGCCGAACGTCCATGAAGCTTTATCGTCACCTTGGCCTGCGTTGGCGCGGCAACCGCGATATCGCCGATGGAGCCGTTGGAATCGAGCGCATAGCCATATTCGGCTTCCATCTTGCTGGCGTCAAGCGATCTAGCGCCGAGTAGTCCGGATTCTTCCCCCACCGTTATGACGAACTGCACGCGTCCATGCGGAATCCCTTGTTCTTTAATGACGCGAATCGCCTCGAACATCGCCGATATGCCCGCCTTGTCGTCGGCTCCAAGGATCGTCGTGCCGTCGCTTCTTATGTAACCGTCGCTATCAAGCTGCGGTTTAATGCCATTTCCCGGCGTCACGGTGTCCATATGGCTGGTGAAGAACAACGTCGGCGCTCCCTCGCAGCCCTCCGAAGCGTCCAGCATCGCGAACAAATTGTTTGCCCCGTGCCCCGTCTTCGCGGCAGCGTCATCCTCCGTCAACGTCAAACCGAGCTGCGCGAATTCTTTTCGCAGCACTTGGCTGATGGCGCCTTCGTTTTTGGTCTCGCTGTCCACTTGCACAAGTTCCATGAACTGGGCGACCAATCGATCCTTCTGTATCATGATAGTTTCCTCCGTTCCGAATTTCGATTACAATAGGAATGAAGTTCAAAAAGTACGCTTCCCATTACGGAGCAATTCAAGAAGCTTACTCGACATCGAATATTGAATTCAGCCGAACCTTCCGGTGCTCACGTAGCTCTGCTACGTTCCGCTCCTCATGTTCTAGCTTCATTCAATCTTCTCGGTACTGGAAACCGAACTTTTTGAACCCCAATAGTCATACTGTTTGTCCCGAGAAGGCCGTGCGGCCTTCGATTATTTAGAGAAAGGAGCGGCGCATTCCTTTATGCAAAGACAGAAAATGATACGTATCGTCGCCATAGTCGTGGCAGCTACACTTCTTATAACGACCATATTCGCAGGCATCGGTTCTTTATTCTTGAGCTAGAGAACCTTCCGTGCGGGAATAACCGAATTGCTTCAAGAAATACGGCAGCAGCTCCTCGGCTGCCTCCCGCACCGTCATGTTTCGGCCCGTCAAATCGTTGAAAGACGTGACGCCGAATTGTTGAATCCCGCAAGGCACGATTCCGCCGAAACCCTCTTCCGCGATGCCGGCTTTGATGTTAAGCGCGAAACCGTGACTCGTGATGAAGCCCCTTCGCTTACGCGATTTGTTAAACTTAATGCCGATCGCGGCAATTTTCTCGTCGCCGACCCACACCCCTGTATAATCGGGTTTTCGCCCCGCTTCTATGCCATGCCCGCCCAGCCAATCGATGATCGCTTGCTCCAGACTCCGCAAATACGCATGCAGATCCAGCCCCACGGCATCCAGATAGAGTAGCGGATAGCCGACCAGCTGTCCGGGTCCGTGATACGTAATATCTCCGCCCCGATCGATGTCGAACACATGGATGCCTCGCTCCTCAAGCTCCTCTTGATTCAGCAATAGATGCTCCGGATGCCGGTCGGAACCGAGCGTATAAGTCGGCGGATGCTGAAGAAGGAGCAGCGTTTCCGCGCGCTCCCCCTGATCGATTTGTTTCACGTACGCCTTCTGCATATCCCATGCCTCGCCGTACGGAACCTCTCCGATATATCGGGCATCCAGCTGTCCGGAGGCGTAGCGCCGTTCCTTCTCCGTCATGATAGCTTATCCCCTCGATGGTTTAATATAAGGTGCTCTCCTGATTGAAGCTTTCCAAATTATCCTTCACCCGCTGCAGGAATCTGCCGCAGATGACGCCGTCCAAAATCCGGTGATCAAGCGACAGGCAAAGGTTGGCCATGGAGCGAACCGCGATCATGTCGTTAATGACGACCGGCCGCTTGACGATGGACTCAAAGGTCAATATCGCCGCTTGCGGGTAGTTAATGATCGGGTACGACAGGATGGAACCAAACGATCCCGTATTGTTTACGGTAAACGTGCCTCCCTGCATATCCGACAACGTCAGCTTCCCTTCGCGCGTTTTGCGGGCCAACTCGTCGATTTCCTTGGCAAGGCCGGCGACGTTTTTATGATCGGCGTTTTTGATGACCGGCGTCAGGACCGAATCCTCGGTGCCGACCGCAAGCGAAATATTAATATCCCGCTTTACGATGATTTTGTCCACTGCCCACGTCGAATTCATGATCGGGTAATCCTTGATCGCGTTGACGACCGCCTTCAACAAGAAAGCCAGATAAGTCAGATTGATTCCCTCGCGCTTCATGAAATCGTTTTTGAGCTTATTGCGCAGCATGACGAGATTGGTCACATCCACCTCGATCATCGTCCAAGCATGCGGAATTTCGCTGACGCTCTGGCGCATGTTGCGAGCGATCGTGTTGCGAATCGGCGTAACGTCGATAAACGTCTCGCCCCTGCTCGGCGTCGAAGAGCCTTCGACCTGGATCTTCGGTATGCGCGGCGACTCAGACAGATGGATGCCCGAAGAACGCACCTGCCCCTTCGGATCGACGCCAGTTGTCTGCGCCGAAGCCGAAGCCGCGGGTTGGCCGGCCGCGACATATGCGAGCACGTCCTTGCGCGTCACGCGGCCGCCGAGTCCCGTACCCGCCACATCCGACAATCGGACGCCGTGTTCGGCTGCCAGCTGCTGTACCGCCGGCGAGAATCGGTTGCGCATCGCCGTCGATTCGTCATCGGTCTGACTGTCAATCGGCGCGCTTGGCGCCGGCGCATCAGATTCGACCGTGGGAGCGGATGCACCCTCCGTCTCGATTATGCAGACCGGCGTTCCAACGGGCACGTTCTCGCCGTTTCCGACCAATATTTTGACCAGAGTTCCGGCAACCGTGGAAGGCAGCTCGGCGTTTACTTTATCCGTCAATATTTCGCAGATGGGCTCGTAGACCTCGATACGATCGCCAGGCTGCTTCAACCAACGATCGATCGTTGCGGAGACGAGCGACTCCGCCAATTGTGGCATCACGATTTCCGTCATCGTTTTCATTTCATCCAACTCCCCACTGGTCCTAGTACATAGCCAGCTTCTTCATGGCTTCCTTCACCTTATCCGTATTCAGCAAGAAAAACTTCTCGCCCGGCGGGTTGATAGGCATTGCAGGCACATCCGGTCCGCATAGCCGCATGATCGGCGCGTCCAGCTCGTAAAGCAGCTCCTCGACGATAATCGCCGCGATTTCGGCGCCAACTCCGCCCGTTTTGTTATCTTCGTGCACGATCAGTACTTTTCCCGTCTTGCGAACAGCTTCGAGTATGCCTTCCTTATCCAGCGGCTGGATCGTGCGCAAATCGAGGATATGAACGCTGACGCCTTCTTGCGCCAGTTCTTCTGCAGCCTGCTCGATGAACCGAAGTGGCATGCTATAGCTGATGACGGTAATATCGTCGCCTTCTCGAAGCACGTTGGCTTTGCCGATCGGCACGATATAATCATCGTCCGGCACTTCGCCTGAAATGAGCTTATACCCCTTCTTGTTCTCGAAATAGAGAACGGGATCAGCGTCTCGTATCGCAGCCTTCAGCAATCCCTTGGCGTCATATGGCCGGTAAGGCGCTACGATCTTAAGGCCTGGCGTCCCGAAGAAGACCGATTCCGGACATTGCGAATGGTACAAGCCTCCGAAGATGCCTCCGCCGATCGGCGCGCGGATAACGATCGGACAAGTCCAATCGTTATTGGAGCGGTAGCGGATCTTGGCCGCTTCACTGATGATCTGATGGGTCGCGGGAAACATGAAGTCCGAATATTGCATCTCGGCAATCGGCTTCATCCCGTACATCGCGGCTCCGATGGCCGCGCCGACGATCGCCGATTCGGAGAGCGGCGTATCCATGGCGCGCATTTCGCCGAACTGCTCGTGCAGCCCTTTGGTTGTCGTAAAGACGCCGCCCTTGAGACCAACGTCTTCGCCGAGTACGAAAACATCGTCGTCGCGCTCCATCTCTTCCTTCATCGCGAGCCTAATCGCATCGATATAATCCATGACCGGCATTAGCTCAGCCTCCCTTGTCCGGCATCGCCTTCGTAGACGTGGTGCATCGTGGATTCCGGCGTCGGGAACGGAGCTTTATCGCCGTATTCCGTCGCTTCGTCGAGCAGCTTGCGCAATTCAAGCGCATACTGCTCTTCTTGCTCCTCGCTCCACAAGCCGCATTCGATCAAATATTGTTTGTATTTCGGCAGCCCGTCCTTTGCCCGGTTCTCCTCCACCTCTTCCTTCGTCCGGTATGCCAGATCGTTGTCGGACGTAGAGTGCGGCGACAGACGGTACATGATTGCTTCTATTAACGTTGGACCTTCGCCCGCAACGGCACGTTCGCGAGCTTCTTTAACGACGCGATAGACTTCCAGCGCATCGTTGCCGTCAACCTGAATGCCGGGGAAGCCGTAACCGAGCGCCCGATCCGCCACTTTGCCCGCAAGCTGCTTATGGATCGGCACGGAAATCGCATATTGATTGTTTTCGCACATCAAAATGACGGGCAGCTTATGAACACCGGCAAAGTTGCAGCCTTCATGGAAATCGCCTTGGTTGCTGGAGCCTTCTCCGAATGTGACGAAGCTGACAAATGGCTTTTTCTTCATCTTGGCGGCTAACGCCAGGCCCACCGCATGAGGAACCTGCGTGGTCACGGGACTGGAGCCCGTTACGATGCGCAGCTTTTTGGAGCCGAATTGACCCGGCATTTGCCGACCTCCGCTGTTAGGATCCTCCGCCTTCGCGAACACCGATAACATCAGATCGCGCAACGTCATGCCTACGGATAGGACAAAACCGTAGTCGCGGTAATAAGGC
>JAQSXN010000519.1 GCA_029256665.1 Paenibacillus sp. | reverse complement strand
GGTTGACGACAGCGTCTCCTCCGTAAGCTTAGGTCCGCGCAGCACCTCGAGGCCCGTCGCGATGGAGGGGTCGAACCGGTATTCCGCATGCCCGCCGATCAGCTTGGACGCGGTTTCCGCTTTGATCGTCACTTCGTACGTATCGCCCGCGTAGACCTCGGACGGCGTCTCGTACAAATATTGAGGCGATCCCAGATTGACGTTGAAATACCATTCCCTGATGCTCTGATTGCCGCTAAGATCGCGAACAGCGAGCTTGGCTTTGTGCCGCCCCTCGTCAAGCGGTTCGGTCGGCGTATAGGTGATCGTGCCCTTCGGCGGATATAGCCCGTGCTGAACGGGCTCGTCGTCCACATACATCCGGATGGATTCCGGGTCGATGAGCGTCGTAGCGGGATGCAGCGCCGGATCGTAGCCTTCGTCCTCGGCCGTGGCGCCGATCGTCGGATGCGCGTTTTTCACCGTCGCGCCCGATGCGGGGGAAAGCGACTTAATAATAGGAGGAGCGATATCTTCTTCTACCGTGCCGTAGACGGCCCGGATGTCGTCAATATAGATCGCGCCCGAATCCTTGCGGGCATTGTTCGTTTCCATATAGCGGACAGGCATGTCGCTGGTGAACGGCGGCGTCTTGCCCGCGGGCATCGTCGCTTCGACGTAACGCCAGCCCGTCCAGTTCACGCCTACCGTCTGGTCCGTAAAGTCCAGCGGGATCGCGGAGTTGTTGGCGTCCCTGAGCTGCATCCGCAGCCAGTGCTTCTTGCCGTCGCCGTATACCCACATGCTGAGCTTCTGCGGGTAACCCGGAATTTGTATGCGGGTATCCGTGGATTTCGCCTGCAGGTAAGCGCCGGACGTGCCCGTCTTGCCCGTGAAATCGTAGGTCAGCTTAAGAGAGGCGTTGCCGGATCGGACGAAATCGGGATTGGTCTCATGCGCAATGGAAACCGCATTGTATGCCGCTCCGCCAAACGCGTAGTTGCCTATCCCGTTCTCGAAGCCCTCCATCACGACGGGAGGGAGGCCGACGCTGACCGCCATGCGAGCTTCCAGCCCGCCGAAGACGGCGACGATGGCGCCGGATTTGCCGTTCTCGGAGGTCGCCGTGAATACGCCATTTTCGTCTACCGTTCCGATATCGCCTTCCACGCGCCACTCGAAGCTGGCATTGTCCGCTTGCACGAGCTGGCCGTTCCGTCTGGGGACGACCGACAGCTTCTCGACTTTGCCGGATTCATACGTTTTAGCCTCGTCTTGGAAGCTTAACGACGTTAAAGTTTCCACGACTTCGATCTCCGCGGAGCCGTTCAAGCCTTCGCTCTGCACGGTTAGGCCGCCTGTGCCGGCACGATCGCCTGCATTGAATATACCCGCACTGTCTATAGAACCAAGCGACGAGTCGACTTGCCACGTCATCGTACCCGCGTATGCGACGGGATGTCCGTTCTCGTCGACGGCCTTGGCGGCGAAGGGCAGGGAAGAGCCGGCAAGCACGCGCTCGGCGCCAGGCTGAACGACGAGACTCGCAGGAACGCCGGTTTCCGGCGCCTTGTTGACGAGGAGCAAGCCGTTGCCCGTTTTTCTTTCCCCGCCGTCGGAGGGACTGTTCATCACGCGGAAGGACGTTTCTCCGGGCATCTTGGCCACGAAGGTAGAGGAACCGCCTCCGTCGAGATTCATGGCGTTAACGACGCCGGCATCGGCGAGCATGGCGGCGAGCTCTTCCGTCTCGGCGCCTTCGCTGAACCCGGGCTGGCGGCCGTCGAGCTCGAAGAGCACGATGGAGCCGTCTGCCTTGGTTCCTATCGCGGTACGCGGATGGACGCCGGCAGGCCCGACTCCGGTCTGGACGACGCCGTCCTTGACGAGCGGCCCCATGCCGCCGATCGCGACTTGAACGTCGCTCCATTCGCCGGCAAGGCCGACGTTCGCGACGATCACGTCGCCCGGTTCGAGACCCGCAAGAACGGGACGCGCCGTGCCCGAAGCGGATAACACGGCTTGTCCTTCGGATAATACGGTATTGCCTTGAGCGGCACGGACCGAGGAGACGCGAAGCTGCATAGGCTCACCGGCTCGCGGCTCGCCGCTCACGATATCGAGAAGAACCTCGTCACCTTCCGCGGAGGTTTTGGTGGAATCGGCATAATCGAACGTATAAAGGACCAGTTGGTTATCGCCGCGGAATCGGTTGATATGGGTCAGATTGGTTGTGTTTCCGTCGATCGTGACCGATTTGGTCAGCGATGGCGTACCGTACAGCGAGGTGCCGTCGGCTTTCAAGCCGAAAGCGAAGGCGCTCGTCGAGCTGTTCAGAATCCGGCCTTCGCCGACGAACAATCCGTTCGGCACGCCTGTGGCGTTGCCGCTAATTTCATAGAAGTCGCCATTGATGCCCGCGACGACTCTGTTGCCGGGGGCGTCGGCATGCGCCGCCATCGTCGTCACGCCTTCCATACCGTGCACCTTGCCGGACTTGGTGCCCGCGACTAAGCCCAGGTTTGGATTTTTAGGATCAAACTCCACGAAGTGCGCTTTTTGGCTCCCGCGCGGCGTCTGCATGTCGTACCATGTGTAGGATGCGCCCGGCGCCAGCTCCCATTGCCGTTGATCGACGACGGCTCCGAACAAGACGTCCGGCGGATCCATCGTTCCGGCCGAGACGGAAGGAGCGAAGACCGAAGCCAGCATGGCCACGGACAGAATCGCGCCTAAAGCCCGTTTTCTCTTCCTTTCGAAGGTCTGCAAAAGCAGTGTTTTCATCATTTATTCCTCCCTGCGGATTGTCACTCCCATCAGCGAGTATAAATGAATTAAAATTTCACAATAAGCTTTTTTGGAGAAATAAAATATTATCTTAACATTGGAAGCCTAATGTTCGCGTTTTGACCCCACCTTAAAAAAACAAACATCACCTCCTAATTAACTTCATTGTTAGGCACCTGATTCTAGCGCATAATAACCCCATAACCATTAAGGGGGAAACAAAAAAATGGCGAATACAACAACAAAAGCGCTAAGCGTTCTGATGGCAGGCGCTTTGGCAGTCGGCCTCACCGCATGCGGTGGCAATAACAACGCGGGCACGAACGAAGGAACGGGCGGCAGCAACACCGGCGGCGACAAAGGCGGAGAAAAAGCGACGATCACGTTCCAGAACATCTACCCGGATCCATCCGATCCGAAGTACAAAATGATTCGTACGATTGTAGCCAACTACGAAAAAGACCACCCGAACGTCAAGATCGAGCTGGACTCTCTGAATACCGACCAGCAGAAGCAAAAGCTGAAGACGCAAGCGGCTTCCAAAGAAATGCCGGACATTACGATCGTTAACCCGGCGGCGCAAATGCAGCCGTTCGTAGAAGCGGACCTCTTCGCGCCGCTGAACGAAATGGTCGAACAGAACGGATTGAAGGACACGTTCCAGAAAGGCATTCTGGATTACTATACGTTCGACGGAAATCTCTACGCATTGCCGGACGGCAACAACATCGGTCTCGTATATTACAACAAAGCGCTGTTCAAGCAAGCCGGCGTGGAAGTGCCGACAACGTTCGAAGGCATGGTCGAAGCAGCCAAGACGCTTAAAGCGGCAGGCATTACGCCAATCGCGATCGGCGAGAAGGACTCCTGGACG
>JAQSXN010000518.1 GCA_029256665.1 Paenibacillus sp. | reverse complement strand
GCGCGGCGTCTATTACACCGCCCATCGATGTTCGGGTTCCTGCATATCGTTCAAGAAAGGCTTCCAAACCGACAACCTGCTCTTCCATAAAGTGTATATGCAGAGTCTTACCTGGCGCGAAAGTATTCGTTTCATGGAAGATGCCTGCCACGGCAATTCGTACCGTCATCCGCGATCACTCCTCATCGGCCTATTCAGTTCGCTTCCGAAACCATTCTGTTCGTCAATGACCCCAGCTTCTCGATATCGACCGTCACAACATCCCCGTCCTTCAACCACGCCTGCTTCTCAACCGGATAGCCGAGCACAACGCCTTCCGGAGTGCCCGTCAGAATAAGATCGCCGGGAACAAGAGTCATATGCCGCGAGATATAGCTGACGATTTCATCGCAATAAAAAATCATGTCCTTCGTGTTCGAGCTTTGCCGCACATCTCCGTTAACGGCGCATTGAATCGTCAGGTCATTCGGATTGCCGACTTCGTCTGCCGTAACCAGATAAGGGCCAAGCGGGCAGAAGCCGTCGCATGACTTGCCAAGCAGCCACTGCTGCGTACGCATCTGCAGATCGCGGGCGGACAGATCGTTGGCGGCACAGTAGCCGAATACATAGTCCAGCGCTTCTTCCTTGGCAACATCCTTGGCTTGCTTGCCGATCACGATGACAAGCTCCGCTTCATAATCCACCTTCGAGGAAACCTTAGGCAGCGCCACATCGCCGCCATGTCCGGTCAATGCATTGTTGAATTTGTTGAACAGAATCGGGGACGGAGGAATCTGCGCGTTCGTTTCTTCGGCATGCTTCCGATAATTAAGTCCGACGCAGATGATTTTATTCGGTTCCGGCACGCAAGGTCCGAATGTCAGCTCAGCCTCGTCGAGGAACACGCCGGACTTGCCGGGCAAGGCAAGCGACTTCTCCTCAAGGCGCCGCAGGGCATCAACGGCCTCCGCGCCGCCTTCAATTACCTCCATGATCGATAGCGGAGTCCAATCCTCCCGCCCCTGCGAAGAAGTCAACCTTGCGGCAGCTGCCGCATCAAGGATGCCCCGGGCGGTCTTTATACCCAAAAACGGCCTATCATCCTGGATAAACGTTACTAATTTCATAATTCTCCCTCCCAACTAATAGATGGCCAATCGATACGTTTATTTGGTTTCATACATTAAAACCATTGTTTCATTTCAAATTATCACACTATCCATCCGTTGTAAATCATTTCCTGTCGACAAAAAAAGAGGCCATCAGTTCAATGAACTGCGCCTCAATGTCGAATCATTTCCTAACGTCCCGCCGCTTCCCACCATCGTTTGTTGGGATAGGTTTCCCCCGCCAGCGGCACGCTCTCCCCGATCATCGGGGTTGTGACGCGGACGCCCTTGCGTTCCGCCTCTCTCGTCACGCGAATGGCGGGGTCGTCCCACGTATGAAGCGCCAGCGTAAAGCCGCCCCAATGGATCGGCAGCAGCAGCTTGCCCTTTACGTCTTCGTGCGCTTGTACCGTCTGTTCCGGCAGCATATGAATCCCTGCCCATTTCACGTCGTATTGGCCGCATTCCATCATCGTCAGATCAAAGGGCCCGAACCGTTCGCCGATCTCCCAGAAGTGCGGCCCATACCCGCTGTCGCCGCTAAAGAACACATTCGCTTCGCGTCCGCGTATGACCCATGAACACCAGAGCGTGCCGTCCCGACCCGACATGCCTCTCCCCGAGAAGTGGCGCGCCGGCGCGCATGCAAGCTTTAAGCCCCCCGCTTCCCGCTCCTCCCACCAGTCCATCTCCGTAATCCGCTCCGCCGCAATGCCCCAGCGCTTCAAGTGCGCGCCCACGCCGAGCGGAACGAAGAAGTGACCAACCTTTGGCGCCAGCTTCTTGATGGACGGATAGTCCAGATGATCATAATGGTCGTGCGAAATAATGACGTAGTCGATCTTAGGCAGCTCGCCGAGCTCCATCGGCAGCTTGCCGCCGTACCTCTTGCCGCCGACAATCGGGAAAGGCGACGGAGCCGTTCCGAACATCGGATCGAGCAGAATCGTCAGTCCGTCCAATTGAAGCAGCGCCGCCGAATGGCCGAACCAAACGACCCTAGGCGCCGAACCTTGCAACAGATCGGCCTCTCGAAGCGCCACGAACGGAATCTCCGACTTCGGATTGCGTTCGGGATTGCCCTTGAGGAACTCCCACGCCGTCGGGAGCATCTCCTTAAGGCCCGTAATCATTTTCGTTTCGATGGGATAACGAAACTTCGCGCCGTCATAATGCGGGAGACCTTTGTACCGTTCGAGCTCCTCGCGGGTCGGCCTGCCGCCGAATACGGGAAACACCTTCTGCGCAAGCGGCACCGCCGCGATAATCGCCACAACGGCAAGAACGATAATAATAGCGATAAGCATGATTTCCCTCCATATTTGAATACCAACTTATTTCACCAAAGTTTCCGTCATCCGTTGTTGCCAAACGTTGCTGCCGTATGGTTCCTGCCACAGATTCCGCGTTCTACCCTCTCGCCGCGGCGCTGCTGCCGCGAAACGTTCGCGCGACTTGTTCCGCGCTTTGCTCCAGGAGCGCTGCTGCGCCATTCATCGCTTCCTCCATCGTCATCGGCCGGTTCACGATGCTGAATACGGACAGGATGCCGTGCTCGTACAACGCCTCGATGCCCTCGCCGACGGAACCAGCGAGCACGACGACCGGCACGTCATGCGCCTGCGCGATCTTCGCGACGCCATATGGCGTCTTGCCGCCAGCGGTCTGGCCGTCGATCCGCCCTTCTCCCGTGATGACGAGATCGGCTGTCCGCACTGCTGCATCCAACCCTGCAAAGCGCGCAACCATCGAGACGCCGGACTCCAGACTGCCGCCGAGGAACGCCATAATCGCGCCCGCGAGCCCGCCCGCCGCGCCCGCACCCGGCGTATCGTGAATGCTCACGCCTAGCGACTCTTCAATCCTATCGGCGAAGTGCGTCAAGTTGCGATCGAGCTGCCCCGCAACCTCTTCCGTAGCTCCCTTCTGCGGCCCAAAAACAAAGGACGCGCCGCGCGGACCGACAAACGGATTGTCGACGTCGCAAGCGACTCTGATCTCGCACTCGCGGAGCCGGGCATCCAAGCCTTCGATGCCGATGGTGGCCAACCTCGCGAGCTCGCCGCCCCCGTAGCCGATCGCCCTGCCGTCGCGGTCGAGAAGCTCCGCGCCTAATGCTTGCAGCATGCCGGCGCCTCCGTCATTGGTGGCGCTGCCCCCGAGCGCGAGGATCAGCGTGCGGCAGCCTTGATCCAGCGCGGCGCGAATGAGCTGGCCGACGCCATAGGAGGTCGTTCTCAGCGGATCGCGCTCATGCTCTTCGATGAGATATAAGCCGGAAGAAAGCGCCATCTCTACGACGCCTACCGATCCATCCCCGCCGCCTAGCAGCCCGATGCCGGATTCGATCTCCCGCCCCAGCGGATCGCGGGCCAAGACGCGCACCATTTTCCCATCCGTCGCCTTAACCAGACAATCGGCCGTCCCTTCTCCCCCGTCAGCCATTGGAACTAGCCGCGTTTCGATGGCAGGATTCGCCTTCTTGATGCCGCGCTCTATCGCTTCCGCCGCCTCCGGAGCGCTTAGGCTCCCCTTGAACGAATCCGGCGCTATCACAATCCGCTT
>JAQSXN010000517.1 GCA_029256665.1 Paenibacillus sp. | reverse complement strand
CCCGGACGGAAGCGCCGCGTTCGTGAAGCTGGGGAGCAAGCTGATCCGCCTGGACCTGTCCACCTTGGAGGAGCGGCTGCTGTACGAGGCGCCGGCAGGCTACCATCTGGGCAACGCGAGCGCGACCGCGGACAGCCGGCATGTGCTGACCTGCGTGCAGGAGGACTTGTCGCACCGAATCCGTCTCGATCTCGGCAATGGTTACGTAGGCCACCGGGAGCTGATGGAAGCGGCGCCTCACAGCATGATCGTGCGGATCAGCGCGGACGGCGGCGAAGCCGAGAAGGTATACGAGGCGAATAAGTTCATTACGCATATTAACGCATCGACTACGGAGCCTTGGCTCATGACCTTCTGTCATGAAGGGCCGTGGCATCTCGTGGACCACCGGATCTGGGGGCTGGATCTGCGGTCGGGCGAAGCCTGGCGGATTCGCGAGCGGCTCGAGGCCGGCGAGAAGGTCGGGCATGAGTTCTTTTATCCCGACGGGACGACGATCGGGTACCATGGCTTTCGCGCCGACGGCACCAACTTCTTCGGCAGTATCCGTTACGACAATACCGGCATGGAGGAGACCGAATTCGGCTTCGACACTTGGCACGGATACGCCGACGGGCTGGGGCAGGCCGTGGTGGACGGCAAGGGCGCGGTGAAGAGTCTCAGCCTGTGGCGCAAGCAGGACGGCAAGTATGAGGGACCCCGCATGCTCTGCGAGCTTCGCTGCAGCTTCCATTCGCAGAAGGTGCACGCCCATCCGCGTTTCGACGCGCAGGGAAAGAGATTGTTGTTCACGAGCGACAAAAACGGTTACGCCAACCTGTATCTGATCGATATACCGGAGCGCTTTGAGGAGCTACCGATTTTCCAGCCGTAGAGACGAGGAGGATGAGGATATGAATACTGCGACGTGGATTCAAAGCGACATGCGCATGTCTTGCAAGATCGCCGAGACGATTCTCGCGCGTACCGACGAGCATGGCTATCATCCGCAAATCGCCAACAAATGGGGATATGTGTCCGGCATGGCGCTGCTAGCGATCAGCCGGGCGGGAGACTGGACGGGAAAGGCCGGCTATCACCCCTTCGTCAAGCGCCAGATGGACGTGTTCATCCAGGACGACGGCACGATCGGCGGCTTTTTCCGCTTGGAGGACTACAACCTGGATCACGTCAACAAAGGTAAAAACGTGCTGCGCCTGTGGCGGGAGACCGGCGAAGAGAAATACCAAAAGGCCGCTCGCCTGTTGATCACGCAGCTGATCGGCCAGCCGAGGACGGAAGAAGGCGGCTACTGGCATAAAAAAATATATCCGTTCCAAATGTGGCTGGACGGCCTGTACATGTCGTCGCCGTATATGGCGGAATACGCGGCTACGTTCCAAGAGGGCGAGTGGTTCGACGAAGCGGCAAGGCAGCTGCTGCTCATCGAGAAGCGGACGCGCAACCCGCAGAACGGACTGCTGCACCATGCATGGGACGAAAGCCGCGAGCAGCGGTGGTGCGACGGAACGACGGGACGTTCGCGCTACGTGTGGGGAAGGGCGATGGGCTGGTACGCCATGGCGCTCGTAGACTCGCTGGAGCACTTCCCGGCGGATCATCCGAAGCGCGGCCAATTGATGGGCATCTTCGAACGCATGTGCAACGCGGTGCTTCGGGTGCAGGATCAGGAAAGCGGCGTCTGGTATCAGCTCATGGACTGCAACGGCCGCGAAGGCAACTATCTGGAGGCATCGGGCACTTGCATGTTAACGTATGCGATGGCCAAGGGAATCCGGCTCGGCTACCTTGCGGAGATCTCCCGCGGGGCGGTGGAGCGCGCTTACGAAGGCATCCTGGCGAGGTTCGTCACGGAGGACGAGAACGGCGTGCACTTGCACGGCATCTGCCATGGAGCAGGACTTGGCGGCCGCAAGTACCGGGACGGATCCTACGAGTATTACATGAGCGAAGCGGTCGTTAGCGATTCGCTTATGGGGGTGGCGCCTTTCTTGCTCGCCAGCATCGAAGTAGAAAGGCTGCGAGAGGAAGCGGGCGAGCTTGACTAGAGAGGATTCCGTCGGCTGCGGTTGTGCTGGCGGCGGCCACAAGAACGATGATCGCACATGGCAGAATCCATCCTCCGGCAATCCGGAGGATACGCTGTACATGCGCTACCCGGCCTCCTGGTGGCGCAACATGTGGCGGGAGGCGCTGCCATCCGGCAATGGCGTTATCGGGGCATCCGTATTCGGCGGCGTGAAGGAAGAGACCGTGCTGCTGAACCATGCCAAGCTATGGCATTGGGGCCGGAAGGACGAATTGCCGGACGTCAGCCACGTGCTGCCCCGGACGAGAGCGATGATGGACGCGAAACGTTATCGCGAAGCGAGCTGGCTATTGGCTGACGCCTTGAAGGAGCGCGGGTACGGGACGAAGCTGGCGTCCCGCTTCCCGCTCGCGGCGATCAAGCTCGACATGCCTTGCGGCAGCGCCTTCCGCTCTTATCGGCGGACGTTAGCTATGGACAGCGGCGAAGTCCAAGTAGGGTGGACGGATGGAGAGATTCGCTACACCCGCCGGTTGTTCGTCTCGCGCGCCGATGATGTAGTCGTCTACGAAATCGGCTCGGACGGCGAATCGATGGTTTCCGGCGAGATCGGCCTTGTCCTCCATCCGAGCGACCGCTGGGCGGATACGCCCGAATTCAAGGAGTTGGAGCAGTCCGTGGAGACGGGGACGTCTGTTATTCCGGAAGTCAGTGAGGCGCTCGAAGGCGTCGCGGCCTTCTCATGGTTCGCCGCCACGAATGACGACGGGCAGGACTACGGAGCGGTGATGTTGGTTAAGTCCGATGGCGGTACCGTGCAGGCGGGTGACGGCATGCTCCGATTCGAAGGGGCCTCGAGCGTTCTGGCAGCGGTACGCGTTTTTGTCAAAGGGGAACGGGAACGCGACTGGAGCAGACTCCGCACTGAGCTGTCCGAACTTATGGCGGCAGCCTCTTACGAGCAGTTGCTGGAACGTCATATCGCGCTGCATCGGCTGCTGTATCGCTCGGCTGCGCTTGAGCTTGGCGAAGCCGAGCCGGGGGATGGGCGATGGGAGCGGCATGACGACTCTAACGAAAGACTGCTGCTCGACGCGTATGAAGGCGAAGCCCCGTTAGCTCTTATTCGCCGAATGTGGGCGTATGGGCGCTACCTGTTCATCAGCGGAACCGACGCTTCCGCGGACGCCGAGCCTTTCGGCCTGTACGGTCTGTGGGGAGGCGATTACCGGCTCGTGTGGAGCCATAACATGGCCAACGAGAACGTCCAGATGATGTATTGGCACGCTCAAGTAGGCGGGCTTGGCGAATTGACTCCTTCCCTCTTTCGCTATTACGAGGAGCTGATGGACGACTTCCGGAACAACGCCAAGAAATTGTACGGCTGCGATGGGATCTACATTCCGGCGGGGACGACGCCGGGGATCGGGGCTCCCAATCAAATCGTTCCCGTCATTCTGAACTGGACGGGAGCCGCCGGCTGGCTTGCCCGGCATTACGTGGAGCATTACCGGTTCACGGGCGATCGGGACTTTCTGACAGAGCGGCTTATCCCTTTCCTGAGAGAAGCGGTTCGGTTCTACGAAGATTTTCTAGTAATTGGCGAAGATGGAGAGTACCGTATCTATC
>JAQSXN010000516.1 GCA_029256665.1 Paenibacillus sp. | reverse complement strand
CGGGCGGAGCAGACGCAGCGATTGATTGTTTCGTCGGCAGGTGTATTCTACGAATCCCAATTGGGCGACAGGGGGCCTGGACGACATGATACGGATTAAAGTAAGAACGCTCCTCGGCATGCTGGCGACCGTTGCTCTGCTCGGTTGGTTCGGTTACAGCCAGCTTCCATCATTCCTTTATTTCAACGGTTATCCGGAAGCGCTTCTGAAGTGGTTTCCTAATAACGAGTTCGCAAGGCCCGCGTTAAACGAGCTTGCGTACGACTATTATAAGGATACGGGTCTGGATGGCGACAACTATTTGTTCGTCACGAGCGCGGGATGGGCATCGGGCGGAGGCGTCCAAGCGTCGTCGACTTCCAAGCAACGTGCAGACGTAATAGCGGAGCTGGAGAGGCTGCTTGCGAAATACGGGTTTTCGGAGCAGGGCAGCGACGTGGCGTTTAATTTGGCAAAACTGCACATGTGGAATAAAGAGTGGGAAATGGCGGAATCGTTATTCCGACAAGTGGCCGAGAAGGGGACGGGCGCGAGAATAGGCGGAGAAGAGCTCAAAGCTTATTTGGCCATGCTGGAATCAAGAGATGAGCAACCCGCAATAGATCCGGCCGTGGAAGGTTCGGTTACGATCGATGGGCAGCCGGCCGTAGACGCCTTTGTGTTTCTGCATCGGACGGACGACACGGGGTTTCATTCCCCGCCGTTTCTTACTTATCCTATGACCATAACCGACAAGGACGGACGTTACCGTTTCTACGACGTCGATCCAGACGAATACGAAGTCGGTGTCGGCTTGCTGCCGGAGCAGCTTGACGGCTATTATTTGGCGGAGACGCATCCAAAAAGCGTGACGATCCACGACGGGAATGTCGGGGAATCCGTCCGTCTCGATTTTCGCTTCGTGCCGCAAGTCGTTACGGTGTCGCCCTCATTTGGCGCGGTAATTGAAAGTGATGAGCTTCGATTGCAATGGGAGCCTTACGAAGGAGCGTCCTATTATGAGCCGAGTCTGACTTCGTTGCTTCGGGATGCCGACGGGAAGTATGTTGGCTCGACTAGCAAACCGCTGACAGGCGAGAAGATCGTCGGCGCATCGGCGACATTCTCCATTAACGAGCTGCAGACCCAGTACGGAGGTTTGAGAAAATCGATAGACGCGGACGGGCGAGTCGCGTTATCTGCCTCCTCGTTAATCGGCATTGTGCACCCCGGCGGCGAATTCATCTGGTCGGTCGATGCGTACGATGCGAATGGCCGTAAGCTCTCCAGCTCGGCGGGTTATTTTCTCGAAGGAACGTCCAAGGCGCCGCTGTTTCGGATTTCGGAAGAAGGCATGCTGGAGGGGGACCGCCTTGTCATGGAGAGCCGTTATGAGGATGCGATCGCTTCCTACGAGCTGGAGGGGGACAATGACCGCGCGCTGCGCGCATTGGCGAGGTTGGCGCACATAGGCCTCACCGAACGCGATGGCGATCCTCGTGAAGCGCTGCGCTATTTGGAGCGTGTGAAAGAGCCTAACGAGGCAGATATCGCTTTGATCGAACAGCTGAAAGAGAAAATAAAAGAAGCCGAAGCGTCGACGGGCAGCGATTGAAGCTGGATGACCCCGCACGGATAGTCACATTGACAGTGCCTATCCCCTGCCGTAGCATAGAAGGAAATCATAGAAACGAAGCGAGGAAAGCGAAAGATGAGTTGGTATTCGCATTGGCGGCACGCCTTTAAGCTCGATCCCGACAAGGAGATTTCGGATGAAGCGCTTGACGCGGTATGTTTGTCCGGGACCGACGCGATCATTGTCGGGGGCTCCAGCGGCGTCACGTTCGAGAATACGGTAGATCTTTTGTCGCGCATTCGGCGCTACGAGGTGGACTGCGCGCTGGAGGTGTCGACTCTGGAGGGAGCAGTACCCGGCTTCGACGGTTATTTTGTCCCGCTTGTGCTGAACACGGACCGCGCCGAATGGATTCTCGGCAGACAGCTGGAGGGACTAAAAGAATACGGCACTTTTGTGCCATGGGAAGAGACGGCCGCGCAAGGATACCTGATTCTCAACGAAGAGGCTACGGCCGCCAAGCTGACGGGAGCCAATACGTTGCTAGACGCCGACGATGTCGTCGCTCATGTTCGCATGGCCGATCGTCTCATGCGCCTTCCGGTGATCTATATCGAATATAGCGGCATGTTCGGCGATATGGAGCTGCTGCGCAGCGCCAGACAAGCGGTGGTCGGCGCCAGGCTGTTCTACGGTGGAGGCATTGACGGTCCGGATAAAGCGCGTCTTGCGGCGCAGCATGCGCACACCGTCGTAGTAGGCAATATCGTGTATGCGGACTTGGCAGCGGCGCTTTCGACGGTAGAGGCGGTCTTGAACGCTTAGTGGCAAGGCAGCTTTGAGGCAGGCGTATTATCGGCGCTTATCATAAATAGACCAATGCAAGCGCCGGAATTGTACGGCGTTTATCCAGGCGGGCTACTGTTTGTTTCCGATCAGCCGCCTCCGGCGGCATCGCGAATCATTGCATAGTTTATAGCAATGAAGGGCTGATGACAACGCCTATCCCATCGTCCAACAATAACAACACCCTGCGGCCCGGGCCGCAGGGTGTTGTTATTTTTTGTTATAGAACGAGCTGCGTTGCCAGAGGACGTCAGCAGCCGTTTCATCTGGAAAAGATGGTAGACGCACGAAACGGACAATCGCGCGCGGTCATGTGCCTGCATTTGCCAAGGGTCGTTAGCGAAAGTGCAAATTGACAGTCCGGGGCGCGTTGTCTAAACTGAGAATAGGCGAACAAAATGGCGAACAAAGGGGTTCAATCATGTTTAATTCCATTGGCATCGAACAGGCGGTGCAAAGGCTTAATTCGCCGCAGCGCGAGGCGGTCCTCGCGACCGACGGCCCTCTGCTCATCATGGCCGGAGCGGGCAGCGGCAAGACGCGGGTGCTGACGCACCGCATCGCGTATTTAATCGAGAAGAAACGGGTGGCGCCATGGAGCATTCTGGCGATTACGTTTACCAATAAAGCGGCAAGAGAGATGCAGGAGCGGGTTGGCGCGTTAGTCGGTCCGTCGGGACGGGACATATGGGTGTCCACGTTCCACTCCATGTGCGTCCGCATCCTGCGCAAGGATATCGACCGGATCGGATTTACGTCCAACTTTTCCATCCTGGATTCGTCGGACCAGCTGTCCGTTATCCGCAACTGCATGAAGGATCTCAATATCGATACGAAGAAAATCGAGCCTAAGGCGGTTCAATCGTCGATTAGCGCCGCGAAGAACGAGCTGGTGACACCGGAGGAGCTGGAGCGGAAGATCGGCGATTACTTCGACGAGCTCGTAGCCAAGGTGTACGCGATGTATCAGAAACGGCTGCGGAGCAACAACTCTCTTGACTTCGACGACCTGATCATGATGACGATCAAGCTGTTCAAGGAGATGCCGGAGGTTCTGGATTTCTATCAGAACAAGTTTCGTTTCATTCATGTCGACGAATATCAGGATACCAACAGGGCGCAGTACATGCTTTGCAAAATGCTGGCCGACAAACACCACAACATCTGCGTCGTGGGCGATAGCGATCAATCCATCTACCGCTGGCGCGGAGCGGATATTTCCAACATTCTCGGCTTCGAGAGCGATTATCCTGAAGCACGG